>DITP01000029.1 GCA_002422135.1 Acholeplasmataceae bacterium UBA6181 | reverse complement strand
GTGGTAATGACCGCCTTTTTTTTGTATAATAAAAATGGAGGAACGCTATGAAAAGACGTATTATGATTTCCGCATCAATGGTTTTATTATTGATCGTCTTAATTCCAATCGCTGTCTTGCTCTTTGATCTTAGAGATCAAGGGATTTTTATGATTGTCATGCTTGTAACGTTTGTCTATGTTGGTATCTATGTTTTTGGTGGTGTCCATAAATTAATTGTTTACTCCATTTATGGCATCATTACAACAGCCATTCTCCTCTCATCACCACAACCCTATCATTTACCGATTGCCATTATTGGATCGCTATTATTCGTTTTAAATCCTTTATCATCATTTGAATCTTACTTAGAAAAAAAGATGAATGAAGAGGATGTTCTTCCTTTAAGAATTAGTATACGAGGGTCTTATTGGCCATTTTATAGTTATCAAAAGGAAATGAAAAATTTTTATCACTTACCACAAGCACGTAAACTCTTCACACAAAAATGGTATTTGCATGCAAGACAAATCTTAACTGTTGCTTTAGTGACCCTAGGTACGGTAGTATTTATTAATAACTTGTCAAATATTGCGAATTCACTTGATGATTTTAGTTGGATTAACTTCTTTAATTTCTATAGTGTAATCATTATTTTTATTTTGGCTTTTTTCCTTTACAAAAAAGGATTTACTTCGACCATCAGAACACTCGTCATCTCTGTTTTTCCGCCCGTCATTTTTCTTGTTTTAATCTCTGATTTTCCAGACCCAATTCGCTATAGCTTTGCAGGTGGTACATTGATTGCTTTCATGGTGATTTTAGGTTTAGAATTAGCAAAATTATATCAACGGGTTGCATACGATAGCTATCATTATTATGACGTAGACCAACAAATGGAAGTTTATGCGAATGCATTATTTGAACCTCTTATCTATAATGAATCCTTTACAAAATGTGCATCCTTCTTAATGAAAGTAAAACCTGAAGAATTCCAGAAACAATTTCATTCGATTTTAGTTTATGCTAATTACTTCCGATTTATTGTGACCGCGTATACCATGGAAAAACAAGGGATTACTATTCATGCCCATTTTCACTATAAAAATGGTAAAAGAATTGAGAAGTTTAAAACATTTTTAGAAAGCAAATTTAAAAATCAAGTTGTTGTTCATCAGTTTGATGATCCAAATAAACAGCAATATGAAGAAAAGTTTTTTCACAGACCTGATTATATTGTTTCAAGAGGACTTGCTCTCGCTAATTTACTTAAAGAACTCGAAATTAAAACGAGAATTATTGTTTCCATGATTGTCTATTTTGAACATGAGGAAGATTTACTTGAAATTCAAAAAATCTATAGTGTATTAAGGTTAGATGATCTTTCGGAAGATGAATATATCACAGCGAGAATCGATGTACCACTTATCAATGTCGATTATGTCATTGAGGCCAAGATTCGTGAAATGTTACTTGAATTACTCATTCATTCAGGCAAGTTTGTCAGAATCTCAGTCTTCTATTAATAAACAGTCTTTTGATTACATCAAAAGTAGTCCACCTAGAAATCTTGACATCCCTACATGTTCGTGGTAAATTTAAGGTGAACCTAGGAGGCAGCCGTGGAACCCAAAAGCTTTGAATGGGTGTCAAACGATACGGGTGTGATCACCACAAGTGATATCCCGAAGTATTGAAAAGTCGACACCAAAGATGAACGTAACACGTTCTCACCGCTTTCTAGGCTTTTTTATTGCCTAATTGATATAACCATAATGATGGAGGATATATATGAAAAAAACACTAGATATGCTTAAAAAGATTTCGACACTTCCAGGTGTTCCTGCCCATGAGAAATTGGTCGGTCAATTTATTAAGAGTGAAATTGAAACTTATGCCGATGAGATCACATACGATAACCTAGGATCTTTGATTGCGACTAAGGGATCTTTTGGCCCTAGAGTTATGATTGCTGGTCATATGGATGAAGTTGGTCTGATGGTCACTCAAGTGACAAAAGAAGGCTTTGTGAAATTTCAAACATTAGGTGGCTGGTTTTCACAAGTGATGCTTGCACAAGTATGGGAAATCCATACGAAAAAAGGCATCGTTTATGGTGTGACAGGTGTTAAACCTCCCCATATCATTCCAGCAGATAAACGTAAAGATGCAATCCCGATTGAACAAATGTATTTAGACATTGGTGTAGCAAATCAAGAAGAAGCTTTAAATTTAGGGATTCTTCCTGGAGATATGATTACACCTCATATTGAATTTAGAACACTTGGAAACCCTAAATATTTACTTTCTAAAGCATGGGATAACCGGATTGGTAGTGCAGTCATGGTTGAAGTCTTAAAACGCTTAGACTTTGAATTAAAGAGTCAATTATTCGCGACCTTTACGGTTCAAGAAGAAGTTGGTCTAAGGGGCGCTAAAACAAGTTCTTATATGGTAGAACCTGTAATCGCGATTGCTGTGGATACAGGTTTAGCAAATGATGTGCCTGGTGGAGATTCAAATGAACAATCACTCGGTAAAGGTCCACAAATTCTTTTATATGATGGTGGACTCATCCCCAATCAAGCATTACGTAAATTTGTCATTGACGTCGCGAAAGAAGAAAATATTCCTTATCAAGAAGCTTATATTGTTGGTGGAAGAACAGATGCTGGAAACATGCATTTAGCACATGCGGGTGCAGCAGGGTTATCGATTGGTGTTCCGACTCGCTATATGCATGCTCATACATCGATTATTCACTATGATGACTTTGAGAACACAGTGAAATTAATTTTAGCAATTCTTAAGCGTCTAGACCAATCTAAAGTTGATCAAATACTCGCACAGCACTTCTAATTTGAAGTGCTTTTTTATCGATTTAAATGGGCCCTCGTGATATGATATTAGTGGATGAAAGAAGGACATTATATGACACGTAAAACAATCAAAGTTTCAAATATAACATGTGCACAATGTGCAAAAACCATTGAATCTTATTTTGACGAACTTGAATCAATTGATGCAAAAGTACTCGTCACCTCAAAAAAGGTTATTTTTAATTATGATGAAACTTTCTATGATACGCTAAAGATTGCTGATCATTTAAGAGTCATTGGTTATCACCCAGTCTTAACCTCTGAAGCACAAGAAAAAGCGAAAAAAAGAGAACAAATCGATTTAATCATCACAATCATCTTAACGCTACCTTTACTTTGGACCATGTTTGCACATTTAGGGTTTAAGTTATATGTTCCTGAAATTCTTATGAATGGATGGCTTCAATTAGCGATTGCTACGCCTATCTTATTTTATAGTGGAAGGCATTTCTTTAACCAAGCTTACCATCAAGTAAAAGCTAGAAATCTTGGTATGGATGCTCTTGTTGTCATGGGAACAAGCGCTGCTTATTTCTTTAGTATTTATCAAACTATTGTTTATCGAGATCATTTTCATATGATGCCAGATTTATATTTTGAAACGACAGCTGTCATTATCACAATGGTTTTACTTGGAAATTATTTTGAATCTCGAGTTAAAGAGAAGACAAGTGATGCATTACAAAGTTTAGTTCGACTCGGTGCGAAAGAAGCTAGACTCTATAAAGATGGTGTGACGACATTAGTTCCAATTGATGATATTGTTCCTGGTGATGAAATCGTTGTTTTAGCGAATGAAAAGGTACCCTTAGATGGTCTTGTGATTGAAGGTTCAAGTTATATTGATGAATCGATGCTCACAGGTGAACCTATGCCAGTTAGTAAAAATATGAATGATAAAGTTGTGGGCTCATCGATGAACATCGTGAACACGATTAAAATAAAAGTAACTGCAGTAGGCAGTGATACAATTCTTTCAAAAATCATTAAAACTGTTGAAGATACAGCCCTAATTAAACCAAAAGCTCAACGAACTGCAGATAAGATTGCAGCACTATTTGTCCCTATCGTGGTGGTCATCTCACTTTTAACTTTTGTCTTATGGTTGATTTTCAGTGAAAGTGGAAACATTTCAAGTGCATTTGCTCCTGCAGTTGCTGTATTAGTCATTTCGTGTCCGTGTGCATTAGGACTGGCAACACCAACCTCTATTTCAGTGGGGAGTGGGATTGCTTTTAAGTCTGGAATTCTTTATAAAGGTGGCGAATTTTTTGAACTCGCCAATAAAATTGATGCGATTGCATTTGATAAAACCGGAACACTTACAAAAGGACATCCTGAAGTGATTGAAGTTATTGGCGATCCAGTCTATATGAAATATACAGCATCGCTTGAATCTCATTCAAATCACCCAATCGCAAAATCAATTATGGACCACTATGATGGAGAATTTGAAAGTGTCAAAGATTTCAGTGTCTTAATTGGACTAGGTGTTAAAGGCAGTATCGATGGAAAGTTAGTTGCTGTTGGCTCAAAGAAATTGATGAAATCTATTGATGCTTCAAACACTTTTGATGATCAAGCTTATGTTGGGAAAGGTTATACAATTTTTTACACATCGATTGATTTAGAAGTAAAAAATATGATCGTCATCTCAGATCCGATAAAACCAGATGCTAAACAAATGATTGAGATTCTGAAATCACGAGGGATTACCCCTTATATGATTACTGGTGACCAAGAAGAAACAGCACGTTATATTGCGAATCAATTATCAATTGATCATATTTATTTTGATGTATTACCGCATGAAAAAGCGGAAATTATCCAAATAATACGTGAAGAAAAACAAGTCATCGCATTCGTAGGTGATGGAATTAATGATGCACCAGCACTAAAAATGGCCGATGTTGGATTTGCAGTTGGATCTGGTTCTGATATTGCTATAGATACATCAGATGTCACGTTAATGAGTACGGATTTAAAACTTGTCATTGATGCCATCGATTTGTCACTAGCCACACTTAGAAATATATATCTTAATTTCTTTTGGGCATTTGCGTATAATGTCGTGATGATCCCTCTTGCTGCATTTGGATACTTAAATCCATCACTTGCAGGGATAGGTATGGGGTTCTCATCGATTATGGTTGTCTTAAATGCTTTAAGTCTTAAACGATTCAAATTTAAAACTGAAGCGAAAGGAGGTACAATATGAAATTACAAGTTGAAAATATGACATGCAATCATTGTGTCATGAAAATTCAAAAATCATTATTGATCCATGGTGTGGAAGCTAAAGTAAGCTTAGATGAACATGCTGTGATCTTAAAATCAGAAAAAGATTTAGATAAAGCAAAAAAAGCCATCAAAGAAGCTGGCTATGAGGTCAAAGCATGAGAGTTGTTGGAGGAATCCATCGTGGACGAATCTTAAAACGAGTTGAAAAACCAACGACAAGAGAAACCGCTGATATGGTGAAGGTCGCAGTTTTTAACATGCTTCAACTAACTCATGGCATTGTGCTAGATTTATATGCAGGATCAGGTGCTTATGGCATTGAAGCCTTAAGTCGTGGGGCAACTTTTGCTCATTTTGTTGATATGGATAAAGATGCAATAAACATCGTCATCGAAAATCTTAAGATGTTAAAAATTGAACACCAAGCGAAAGTATATCATCAAACTGATGAAAGATTTATCAAATCTTTGAAACCCGATGCCGTGTTCGATGTTATCTTTTTAGATCCACCCTATGATTTAGTCAATTACAAAGACGTCATTGAAAAACTCATCACTCACTTGAATCCAGAAGGATTGATTGTGTGTGAATCCAAAAAACAAATCGATATTGATGCCAAAATCGAGGGATTAGAAAAAATTAAAGATAAAACCTATGGTATTAAACGTATTACGATCTTTAAAAAACAATAACAGGTGCGAGCACCTGTTTTATTTTAGTCGTTTGAATTTTATTTTTTTTATTTCATCTTTGTTTATGTGATAAGTTGCTTGAATATAGTGATATTTTTCGAAAGAACTGACATCATCTTGATAAGGAAGTTCATTGACTTTCTCCCAAGAATTATCATCAACAACGACTTTATCTGAAGTACCAATCCAATAGAGATGGTGTCTAGTAACTTGTTTATCAGAAACTAAATCAAGTATTCCCAAATGATCAATTAAGTAGTGATCGTTTTGAAAATAAGTTTTGATATCGATATGATTGGTTTTTGGTAATACTTCTTGAGTGTAAATGTTTTCTTTATCTTTACCAATCAAAAGAATCAATTTTTCTGATTTAATGTTGCGAAGTTTCACATACGATATGAGACCATAAAAGAAGACAGCAAAACATAATAATAGTGTTGAATAAAAAAGAAAGGATTCAAGCGTGAAAAATGCTAAAACACCAAGGATTAACGGGATTGATAAAGCTAAATAAACGAATTTCATTTGATAATAAATCGTATCTTTAAATTCCTTAATACCTTTAAGTTTAGTCCGTCTAAACTTGATGTTTCCTTTATGAAAATCCCCCATTAAATATCGAAGTAATAGAAGTGCTAATAAAGGTGGAATTATCGATGCGATTGCCCCATATATCAATGTCGGTGTTGAAAGAATATCCCACTGTCTAATGACAGTCTGATAAAATGAAACGATTGCTAAAAAATATAGAATTCCTTGTGTTAATCCTTTTTTTCTTCTTGAGATGATATAGATAAAATACGCTAAGAAAAAATAACTAACTGTTGTCAATAATATCGGAATAATGAGATCCATAAAAACCTCCAAGTTGCGTCCTTCTTATTTTATAGAAAAATACGAATTCTGTCAAACACGAAGAATTTTATCTTGTAAAATGCCTTTTATTTTAGTATAATCCTTTCTTTGACAGTTGT
>DITP01000035.1 GCA_002422135.1 Acholeplasmataceae bacterium UBA6181 | reverse complement strand
ATAGACGATATTTCTAATGGTTCATCATAACTATTATCATCAACATATTTGCCCATCGCATCGACAGTTATAAAATCGAAAGTCTTTCCATTGTCGTGAATATATAAATTCTTTTTTGCTCTGGTGATTGCTACATAAAGTGTTCGAACAACATCGTCTTTTAAAGACTGTGCCTTTCCCAATACAAGAACAATATTATCAAACTCTCTTCCTTTAGCTTGATGAATAGTTGAAACAACAATATTCATATCAGATATTCTAAAGACAGATTCCTTTTTAATTTATATTCAGTTTTTCATTTACACAAAATATTTTACGCTATGAAATTTTTTAATGAAAACAAAAATAATATGTCATCAAAATAGCTTGTAAAATCTTATCTATCATAAATAAAGTCTTCAAGCATAAACCTCTTAAATTCATCATAACTAATTAATTGAATTTGATGAAATTCTGTATTTCTGAGATTTGCAATTCTTAATCTCACACAATTATCATCTTCTCTATAAATAAGTATATTACATTCAGAAACCTTTCTTGTATACGTTCCAGAGCAATCAATTATATACTGCACTATAGGTTTTAACAACTCAAAATCATCTTCTATATTTTTTGACACTGTAACTGACTGACCTAAAAACCGATTACTAAGATTTCTATTCTTCATTTTTTTTATGAGTGGTTCTATATCTAGTTTATATGATGGCTTTACCTCTTTATTATATTCTTCCATCATGCTATACGGTTTTGTGTTTGATAGTGCAATCAGTTGAGTAGGATCTAGTTCTAATTTTAAACACAATTTATGAAATATTTGATATGCTGCATATGCATCATCATCAGCTTTATGCTCTTCATAAGAATCTAGATTCAACTCATTTGTGATAATAGTCAATGATTTATATTTTTGATTTTCTATTGATAGAAATTGCTTATAAACATCCGCAGTGTCATAAGCTATGAATTCAAAAGGTGTAAGATGGTACCTTTTAATCTCATTTTTTAAATATCTTAGGTCATTAATAACTGCATGGTTTAGTATAAGTAAATCTGGTTGAGTTAATAATTTCACAATCTTATTGTATACTTCTGGAAACTTAGGTGCCTTTAAATATTCCTGTATAGAGTAGTGCAATTTCACATCCGGTCTACCAGATCTACCATTAAGCCTAAAGTTGGTCCCTGGATTAATAATAACATCATTTTTTTCTATTAACTTATTGTTTTCATCAATTATAGCATATCCAAAATTGCATATTGGTGTGATATCTGCATACGTCTTTGCACATTCAATATCAAATGTCAATATTTTCATCATGTCCCCCAGTATTATAATATTTTAAAAAGTACTCTGACTAAAGATTAGAAAACAATCTCTCTCCAGTATCGAGATCATATCCTTTACGAACAACATTTTTTTGGAACTTAAAAATTTGTCTATTCTACTATATATTTTAGATCTTTTAATCTTACTAATACCTTACACATTTCCTGTTGGTTCATCCACTTAGTCTCTTTTACAAATGGAATCCCATCAACTTCTTCTTCAATTATTAAAAACTCTTCTTTTCGATTGTATAAAGTGGTTCCTTGCAATATCATCAATCTATTGAAAACAATCTTGCATATTTTTGGATCAATGTGTTCATTTACCCATTTGATATCCTCTTCTACGTGTTCGATTGTTTGATAAGGAAGTCCAAAAATAAAACTTAACTCATGCTTAATTTTTCTTTTATTTAACTTAGAAATAACTAAGTTAACTGTTTCCATTTTTTGTCTTCTATTGACTTTTTCAGTTATCATCTCGTTGATATCCTGAACACCAAACTCAAGAACGCAGTTTAATTTTTCACAAAGATCAAGAAAATCATCACTAATCGAGTTGAAGCTTACTTGAAGTGAAACAAGATGTGGAAAACATATTTCAACAAGATATTTCGTTATTTCTAGATAATTTTCTTGAAGATTGAATGTGGGATCAATAAAATTAACTTTATCAATATTATAATTCTTGATTAACGCTAAGTCTAGTTTTACTTTATCAAGTGGAATACTTACAATTAGATTCTTATTAACATCCCTATGGGCACAATAATCACATTGATAAAAGCAACCTAATTTCGTGAAAAATCTAATTGTTCGGATTGAATCGTTAAGTTCAAGTATTTTATTACCATAAATACCTCCTAAATACTTCTCATCAATTCCATTATTTAATACCTTATTACTGTTTATATTTGTCACCAATTGATATACTGATTCTTCTGCATAGCCAACAATAAAATGATTAACTTCAGGGTATTTTTTTTCTAATTCCTTGATATTGCTCCTGCAAACGTTGTAACCACCAAAACATAAAACGTTGTTTATTGTCTTATTTTCAATGATTAGTTTCGCATACTTCTCGCTCCATGAATACAAGCCAAACATTACTATATCATTTTCAATAAGTTGTGGACGAATTTCTCTAATTTGATTGGCTACACAACTATTCGCATTAATCGATATTCTTGTAACTATCCAATCAATACCCTTATTTTGACAATATGAAATAATGCTTGCAACGGAAAACGATTCCTTTATCTCATCCTCTTTATGAAAATCAATAGTAATGAATAACACTCTTTGTCTACTCATAATGTTTCCCCCATATTTTCAATACATCTTCTTGTGTAAAAAAATATATTTGCTTTAACATTTATAAACTTAGCAGCCATCCTAAACTGATAACTGCTAAGTTCATTGACTACTTTTTATTGCTGTTGTTCGTCACACTTTTTACATTATTGGGGTTCATTTGATTTGAGCGATTATCACCCTTAGCTTGATGTGCAGAGTTGTTTGAATTATTTTGATTAGCATAATGATCTCTTTGTTGTTGTGTATGATTATTTCCAGATACTCCATGTCCTTTTGACATTAACTTCTCCTCCTTTATCATTTTATGTATATCCCTGTTCTACCATTGTTAAATGGTACTGCTTGGATTTTTTCTATTAATCTTGATTTAATCTCGTGATTCATCAAAGCTTCTTTTATCGCACTGCCATTACGATAACCATGAATTATTTCTATGTAATGTATTCCTTGCTTGCTACAATTAACAATAAATCTCTGTATAAGTTGCACCGCAACTTCTTTTGTTGTACCGTGTAAATCGATTTCGTTATACATGTTATTCCTCCTTTTTGAAGGAATGACATAATTCTAGTCTTTGTTTAGGAGTATTGGTTTGATAACTTTATTGAATTGTTTGATGGTTTTTTCATATTCGTAGTATAGATAATAAATTGCTAGATATTTTTGAATATTTACGTCATTCACATATAAGTCTCTTGTTTTCCAAGTAACATTCTTTAGAAAATATCGATCGCTCAGTGTAGTATTTCCAAATGATAAAATCGAGAATAGTTTTAATAATGTTGATCCAAATGTGTAATATATCTCCCCTTTATTGCGATCAAGATACAATGTGTCAAATGAAGGCTTAATTCGATCAAGAATTTTTATATTTTCTGATGTTAAACTAGATATATCATCTAGGCTAACATGACTCAATTCCAAGTTAACCAAAACATTTGGAAAGATATTCTCAATAACCTTCTTTGTGAACTCAACAGCTTTTTTTATACCCTCTTGAAAGTATATGCTACCGATTATCATTTCCAAAGAATCTGCAAGATAAGATTCAGAATTATCTTCTTTGAAAGGTTCCTCATCTTTATCAATATATTCAAAACTTTTTTCGAATGATTCTATTTTGATTTTATCTCGCAATAACTTATTTGAAATGTAGCATTGATCTAATTCAATTGATTTAGCTAAGATGACTTGAGTCTCTGCTTTAACCAAATTATTTTTACGATTTGTCATTTCATTACTATCATAAACATCTAAATTATATAGCAAAGATTCCATGATAATAAATTCATATATCGCGTCACCAACTTGCTCAAGTACGGGAAAACGGTCAATCTGGTCTATAGTCGCTATTTCTCTATCTAGCATTGATATGTAATAATCATCGGACTTAATAACATCTATATCGAATTTTTTCATGATTGATTGAAGTTTTATTTTTTTATCATCATAGTTATTAACGAGATTATTCCTTTTAGGTGATATTCCAAATTTTTGTTCAATGATTTGAATGTAGAAATTAAAATGATTCATTAATATTTCATCAATATTTGAACTTGAAGTTTGTTTTAAAAATGCTATGTATAAATACATGCGTTTTAACATGTTTTCTTCAGAGTAAAAGTCCATTTGTAAGATATTGATGATTTCTTTTATAGTAGGATAATTAACGACATTTCTATTCATTTCATATGAATTTCTCATGAATAACTCCGTTTTTGAATAACCTCCAAATGTCTTGAATTCTCTAATTTGTAGATTGGGTTGATTGAATAAAGTAAGAAAAGAATCGGCTTTTTCTTCATATACAAATTGAATAAACTCATTGAAAACTGACTTCCCAATTTGCATTGTCGACTCAATATCAGCATGTGTTTTTGTCACTAATGGATAGGTGAGTGGAAAAGTCTTTTCATTTGTCTCGACATATTTTGAGTTTTTATATATCATCAATATGATGTATTTTATGAATCTTTCTTTAAACTCAGGAATACCATAAGCAAGTGGTTTCTTATCTTCAATAGCTTTCTTTATACCTTGAGCTGTTGAAATACCTTCGATTAACTTGTCAACCAGCTTTATACCATAATCTTGTTGGTTATATGAACTTAAAATTACAAGAAACTCTTCTAGTAATTTTTGATTCACTAGTGAGTTTTCTACATGTTTATCAAATTCATTATTTAATAAATCTATAGTTGTCACACCCAAATCTTTAAAAACTTCATCAATTTGTCTGTTATAAAAAAATATCTCATATCCAAACTTTTCATTAAAATGCTTAGCAACATAGTTTGGTACTATCTGAAAGTAATTTTGTTTTGCTTCTTTAGCCATACTTTTGACAAATAGATAGTAAATTGAATTATCCAATTTCCCCACACTTGAATTTAACCAATTTTTAAGTGACTTGATTTTACTTGATATAATGTCGTTTTCGAGTTGATCATAAGCTTTGTTAACCGAAAAAGATAATCTATTTTTAAGAAGTTTTAAAACTTCATTGTAAGATCTTGTGCTATTAATGTATAACTGCATAAATCGAATAAGTCTTGTAAACAGATTACTTTTATAATCCTTTCTCTCGATTAGATATTCTATTTTCTTCACTTCATCATCACTAAAAAAATATTTGTGCATTCGATAAAATATAAAATAATCGATCAAACATATTCTACTTAAAAACATAAAATCTTTTTCGTGATCTTGATAAATTTGACTGTGATGATCGTTTTTCATTCTCATGGAAATCATATCCTTATATAACACTGGTGGAAGCCAAAGGTCATCATCTTCAACGTATATTTTTTTAATTCTTTCAATAGGTATTTCCAAATCAGTCACATTTTCAGTTGAATCTAAATCAAAAAAGGCATTTTTAAAATCTTGTGTATTAACCAATACAAACACTCCCTCCAAAAACAAAATATAGCCATCCCTTGTTTTTTGTGAGTAGGTTTGTTGATTATCACTTGATAATGAACTGCCTTTGGTTTTCTTATTTGCAATATCGCTTATTACAACTTTTTGGAATAATTGTCATTACTGCACAAGAGTGAACGATTCTCACATCTATATATTACAGCAACAATAATAAATAAGTCAACTAAAAATGTAAATTGTTTTTTGATTAATTTCCCAAATAATTTATTATTTGATTATTTTTCTTTATTTCCATACCAATTCACCTCATAAATATAATTATAGCTTATCGTTTTTTTTACTTTATATAACCATCAACCCCTTCGAAAGCTATTGATTTTTCATCCGAAATGTGCTATAATAAAATTACCATGAAGAGAAGGTTAGAGACAAGCTCATTGATCCTTCGCCAACCTGCAATAGTAAGGTGGCAATGCTTGAGACTATGGAATAAATACATTTGTATTTTATGTCCATAGTCATCTATGGACTTTTTTATTTGCTCTTT
>DITP01000068.1 GCA_002422135.1 Acholeplasmataceae bacterium UBA6181 | reverse complement strand
GAAATCCATCTTAGAAAATTTTGATGTGGATATGGATTAATTAGATAAAAGCGACTCCATCAGGAATCGCTTTTTTGCTTAGGAATAAAATATTCAAATACGACATTATCATAACGTGATCTTACAAAATTTAAATCTTCTTGAGATCTCGCGGCATAACTTATGACGGTTATGCCTTTTTTCTTCGCTTTATCTGCCCACTTGTTTGGTAAATCATGAATCCCATAACTGATAAAGTCAGGTTTCGTAAAACGATTAAAAAAGAGAGTTTTCATTAAATATTTCATATAAGGTTTCATCTTGTCATCAGCTTTAAAATATTCAGTTATTTGTCCTCGAATCACATCAGGATGATGTTTTTTAAACCATGAAACAATACCAGGATGAAACGAAAAAACAGCGTAATTTCCTTTATAAGAAACCATAGTTTCCATAAATTTCTGACATAGTAAATCTTTATCCCCATGTGGTTTCAATTCAATTAATAGATTGACTTTTCCATCAACAAAATTTAAAAATTCCTTAAGTGTAGGAATATGATCTTGTGTATTTTTTAGTTTGAAATCTTTAATCTCATCATAAGTAACTTCAGATAACATCACATCTTTTTGGCATAAACGTTTGAAGTCTTTATCATGGAAAACAACGATTGTACCATCTTTTAAAACATTGATATCACATTCAATCGAATAATGATGATTCATCGCTTCTTTAAAAGCAGTCATTGAGTTTTCTACAACTGAATCATCTTTTTGATGAAGCCCTCGATGAGCAATGTCATCTTTTTTTAGCCATGTTAAATCTTTCATATGTGCACCTCATGTTCTTGTGATTTATTATAACATAAGAAAATATCAAAACCATGTTACAATATCATGTGAAAAGAGTGATGAAATGAAAAGATTTTTATTCACATATGTATTAACTCTGACGATTCTTTCAATAATGGGTTGTCAAAAAGAACCAGATATTGTACCACCACATATTTCAGGTGCTAAAGATATCACTTATTTTATGGGTGATCCTGAACCCAATTATTTGAATGGTTTGGTAGCCTTAGATAACCATGATGGGGATATTACAGATTTAATTGAAGTTGATTTATCTGAGGTAGACCTAGAAAATCCGGGAATCTATCGAATTATTTATACAGCGACTGATAAAGCCGGTAATACAGGTGCATCTTCCTGTATCATTATGGTGATTGAGTAAGATAAGACCTTTGGTCTTTCTTTTTTTGATCATTTGAATCTATGCTATAATAATTTTAGACGAAGAAGAGGTGTTGACTATGGTTCCTTCATTTGAAAAACGTGTTCGAGCGTTCGCGATTGATACATCAGGTGTCATGATTTTTGTTATATTATCACTATTTACAGGAACAGAAATTCGCGCAATTCCTTATATTATTTCAGTAACAGCAGCTTTTGTTTTTTATGTGTTACCACACTTTTTTTCAAGAGGGCAAACCTTTGGAAAAAGAATTCAAAAGATTAAAACTGTGGATCTTGATGGCAATGATTTAAAACTATGGCGAATTATTTTAAGAGATGTCTTTCGTTTAGCACTGAGCTTTATGACATTTGGTCTTTATTTAATCATCGCATTCTTTTTTATTAACGAAAAAACATCAAGAACCATCCATGATTATATTTTTAAAACAAAAGTCATCGATTTAGAAAAACCAGTAGGTAAAATGAATTTTATGAACAAGACAGAATCCATGCGAAAGAAGGGCTTATAATTGAAAAAATTATTGCATATTATATTATCGATTGGATTGATTGTTTTTCTATCAAGCTGTAGTCCAAAAGATAGTTATGAACAATTAAAAAAGACAAACCCTCAACACGATGTTTATTATCAAATTTTTGTGAGATCATTTGCTGATAGTAATAATGATGGAATTGGTGACTTAAATGGCATTACGGAAAACCTTGATTATTTAAGTGATTTAGGTGTGACAGCATTATGGTTATTACCGATTCACCCGTCACCTTCTTATCATGGATATGATGTCATGGATTATCTTGATATTCATCCGGAATATGGGACGATGGATGATTTTGAAAGACTACTGGATGCTGCTAATCATGAAGGCATCAAAATTGTGATCGATTTAGTCATTAATCATACCTCGGATCAACATCCATGGTACTTAGATGCCAAATCTTCAACAAATGCTAATTATCGTGATTATTATGTATGGCAGAACGGGAACGCTTATGAATCCTTTGTCGGTGGTATGAAAGATTTGAATTTTGAAAATCAAGATGTCATTGATGAAATCAAATCAATTATGGACTTTTATTTGGAAAAAGGAGTTCATGGCTTTCGTATTGATGCTGCAAAACACTTAATTGAGAGTACTAATCCAACGTTTGATAACACTTTTTTACTATTAGAATTAAATCAACATATTAAAGAAAATTATCCAGATAGTTTCATTGTATCTGAAGTGTTTGAATATTTTTACCCGATGGTTGCTGATTATTTTATTGGATCAGATTCTGCATTTAACTTTTATGCTGCTCAACAAATTTGGGACAAAGTTGGGAAGCTTAACAGTCGTTACTTGTTTGTGTCAAATCTTTTTAAGGTGTATGAAACATATCGAGATGTAAATCCTGATTTCATTGATTCACCATTTGTAACCAATCACGACTTAGATCGTTTAGCATCAACTCCTGGATTTATGAATGAACCAGAAAAGTTGGCTTTAGCTGCTCGAATACTCTTAACATTACCTGGGACTCCATTTATTTATTATGGTGAAGAACTTGGTATGAAGGGATATAGGGATTATAGTCAAGATGGACAGAATGTTCCCGGCTATGGCATTGCTTATGATGAATATAGAAGAACACCTTTTTTATGGGGTGATGATTCGAAAAATACGACATGGTTTCCAGATTTGATGAATCTAGAAACACCTACACTAGCCGACCAAAAATTAGATGAGACATCGCTCTTTATGACTTACAAAGAAATGATTGCTCTAAGAAAAAATAATCCAGCATTAATGTTTGGGAATGGCTTTTTACCATTTGGTGGTAATAATGCTCAGATTCAAGGCTATATCCGAAGCTATCAAGATGAGAATGTAAAACAAGCTATGATTGTCATCCACAATTTATCATCGGATGCTTATACACTTGATTTTGATTTTGGACATGTGATTTATGGATCAAAAGAAATGAAAGCTTTCGCAACGATTATCATTGAAATAGACTATGAAGACATTGAGGTATATGCCTAATGTTTTTAGCGAAGTATTTAAAATATTCTTTTGATTTCAAAAATATATTTAACTATGTCAATGAAAAATCATGGAAAGTCATCATCTATTTTCTAATTTTAAGTTTTATTGCAATATTCCCTTCTAACTATAAAATCATTTCTGAACAAGGCTGGCGATTAGATTTTATTGAAGAAAGTTTTATGGCTGAGACTCCAACTTGGGAACTTCCCGATAACTGTTCGATTTTAGGTGGCACATTTAATTGTGATTCAGACACGGAAACTGTTTTAACCCATCGTGGGATTATCTTTGTGTTTAATGCTCAAGAGGGGCGTGAAATAGAAAATGAGAAAACAATTCTATTTTACGAAAATAAAATCGTTTATCAAAATGCTGAAGGCAATTTTATGACCGGAAGCAATTATCAAGGATTTACAGATGTTTTATCATTTCGAGCACTAAATTTAATGCAAGGTGAAGAAAAAGCAGCAGCGTATCAAGAGTTTGGTGCACAAATTGAAGCGAGTTTTGGTAACTATATTGTTTTATATTCTGTGCTGGTCAACACTGTAACTACACTTGGGATCTATGCCCTATATCTTGTTTTATTAGGCTTAATTTTACAACTATTTAGATTTGGTTATTCCAAATTCATGAATTATGTACAATCTATCAAATTTTTGGTCTTTTTAATGGGTGTTCCATCTATCATTGGATTTATTGTTGGGATGATTGAACCAGCATTTGGTGCTGTGTTATTCCAATTTTCGATGGGAATTATCGCAATGCTTGTCATGTTGTTTTATGGAAAGAAGTATTTTGCATAAAAAAAGGAATCCCAATTTGGAATTCCTCAAGGGTGCGTATGCACCTTTTTTATTTTGTAAAGGTTAGTTCATTTTCTTGAAGCTTCAATCCAAAGTTATCTTCATTCAAGTTAATGTCGTAAGTTAAATAACCATAGTCATTTTGTTTATTATCAAAAGATGCTTCGCTTGAATAGAAATAAATGGTTAAAACCGCATGAGATTGACCAACTTTATTGAAATTTCGTTCGTAGATAAGACTTGCTGCAGAATAAGCAATTTCAATGAGTTCATCTTCAGATTCTAAAGTTATTGGGATAACAATATATGCTTCAATTGAACCTTCAGTCACAATTTCATCCATTAAAAGAATATCTAAATCAGTTGGATCTCCTTCATAGATATTGTTACATCCAAAAAGGATGAAAGACGACATGAGAAGAAGCGGGATCAATAATAATTTTCTCATAATCATCGACCTCCAGTCTTATCAACAAGGTTGATATTGTATCGACGTCCTTCAACTAAAACAGTAAAGAAATCAATCGAGGCTTTTCCATCTTTCGTTGTTTTCACAGTGATTGTGTATCGTGCAGGAACCTTTGTNNTAACAACTTTTTGATTAAAGCTTACTGCGAGTTGTTGTTCAACTAAAATCGTTGTCGTATGACTTAATGCAAATGCAATACCCGATATGATTTCACTATTTTCAAGCGTAGGACCATCTGCAGTTGTTAAGATACGGTAGAATTTGCTTGGATCAAGGTCAACAAGTGTTAATCCTGATTTTGGATTTGCACTATGAATAACAATAATATCAGGACTTCCATTGTCACCTGCGATCTTAAATGCAATCGCTTGATCACCACTATCAGTATCTAAGAATGATAATCTGGAATTGATTTCATTAGCATCTGTCATTCTAAAATGATCATAAGTTTTTCGAATTTGAATTAAAGCTTTATAGTATTCAAAAACACTTACATAATCTGCTTTACGATCCCATCTGAGCTGATTGACATCATCTGGAGATTCATAGGAGTTATGATCAAATCCGCCCGAAGCTAATGGCTTAGAACGCATCATTTCAGCACCAGCATGAATAAATGGAATACCTTGTGCTGTTAAAACAATCGCGTTAGCTTGAACTTGCATTTCTTTGATGTATGAGTTAGAAACACCAGTAAGTTTTAATTTATCATACAAGGTATTGTTATCATGAGCACTGACGTAGTTAATGGTTTGATCGGGAGTTTTTGCAAAGGTTGTAACTTCTGTAATGCCTGGATATGAGATACCACCAACGATGCCATACTTAACTTTTTGAATAATCTCAGCATTCACTTTTCCTTGAACAAATCCACCTTCACTTGCTGTCCATACAGAGCCTTTGACTGCATCTCTTGTATGATCATTAAAAGCACCGACATGAACTAAATCATCCAGGTTTTGTTGGTTTGCAGAAACGGAAGAACTAATCGGTGAAGTACCACCCATCCATGGTTCTCCATAAACAACGATGGTTGGATCGATTTCATTGAGTTTTTCTTTAATTAAATTCATGGTTTCAACATCGTGAAGTGCCATCAGGTCAAATCTAAATCCAGATAGATTATATTCTTGGGCTAAGAACAAGACAGAATCTACCATGAATTTTTGCATCATGGATCTTTCTGATGCGGTTTCATTACCCGTACCAGATCCATTTGAGAATCCACCATCATTGGTTAAACGATGGTAATAACCTGGAACAATTTTA
>DITP01000009.1 GCA_002422135.1 Acholeplasmataceae bacterium UBA6181 | reverse complement strand
AAATCGATGCTGAATATGATATATTTAGAAAGGCTATGAAAATAAGCATGCATTATGTTCGGTTACTCAGGTGCCCTAACGGGTGGGTGATCTTAAGTAGTGCAGAAGCAAAAACAAAAATGGAGGAATTAACACATGGCAGTCGTTTCAATGAAACAATTATTAGAGTCTGGTGTGCACTTCGGTCATGCGACACGTCGCTGGAACCCAAAAATGGCACCGTACATCTTCACGTCAAGAAATGGTATTTATATCATCGATTTGAAGAAAACCGCTGAAGAAATCGAAAAATCTTATCAAGCACTATTCCAAATTGTGCAAGATGGAGGCAAGGTTTTATTTATCGGAACAAAGAAACAAGCACAAGAAGCAGTTAAAGAAGAAGCTATCCGTACGGGTCAATTTTATGTTGATCAACGTTGGTTAGGTGGAACATTAACAAACTTCAAAACAATCCGTCGTCGGATTAAACGTCTACACGATCTTTACAAAATGGAAGAAGACGGTGTATTCGAGAAGCTTCCTAAAAAAGAAGTTCAACAATTAAAGCATGAAAGAGAGCGCTTGGAAAAATTCTTAGGCGGAATCAAAGATATGAAGAAAGTTCCAGAAGCTATCTTTATCGTTGATCCACGTAAAGAAAAAAATGCGATTCTTGAAGCACGTAAACTCGGTATTGCAGTATTTGGTATCGTTGATACTAATTGTGATCCTGATGATGTAGACTATATTATCCCTGCAAACGATGATGCAATCAGAGCAGTTAAGTTAATTGCATGGGTTATGGGTAACGCTGTGATTGAAGCACAAGGTGGTGTGGTTGAAAAATATGATGATGAAACAGCATCAATTCCACCAAAACGTGAAAAAGCACCAGTGAGACCAAGAGAAGAAAAGCCTCAACCTGTTGAGGAAACAGAAGACGAAGTCATAGAAGAAGTTGAAGAGGAAATCGAAGGATTGACTGAAGAACAACTTGAAGCCATGACTGTTGCTGAATTACGCGCACTTGCTAAAGAACGCGGAATTACTGGTTTTTCAACCCTTAAAAAAGCAGAACTCATCGATTTATTAAAATAAATGCTAAAAGGGGAACTTATGCTCCCCTTTGTTTTTAAACAAAAATAAAATATAATAAGATTAATCTAGGAGGATTATCAATATGGCAGTAACTGCACAACAAGTCAAAGAATTAAGAGAAAGAACTGGCGCTGGTATGATGGATTGTAAAGGCGCTCTTGAACATACAAATGGTGATATGGAAGCCGCAATCGACTATTTAAGAGAAAAGGGAATTGCAAAAGCTGCTAAAAAAGCAGGAAGAATTGCTGCTGAAGGTTTATGCAATGTCGTCATAAATGGTGATGAGGCTGTCATCTATGAATTAAATTCAGAAACAGACTTTGTTGCTAAAAATAACCAATTTCTTGACCTTTTAAATGAAGTCGGTCAAGCAATTTTAAATTCAAAAGCAACCAATTCTGAAGAAGCGCTTCAAATTGTTTTAAATGGTAAAACACTCGAAACGGTTATTGCTGATGCAACCGCAACGATTGGTGAAAAAATTTCTTTAAGACGTGTCACTCGTGTTACTAAGAGTGCATCTGAAGGTTTTGGATCATATCTTCACATGGGTGGACGTATTGCAGTCATTAACGTGATGGAAAAAGATGATTTTGAAGTCGCAAAAGATATGGCAATGCATATTGCAGCACAAAATCCAAGATATCTTGATCGTTCTCAAGTTGATCAAGAAACTCTAGAACATGAAAAACATGTCTTAACACAACAAGCTTTAGCTGAAGGTAAACCAGCAAACATCGTCGATAAAATGGTTATTGGTCGTTTAAATAAATACTTGCAAGATATTTGTTTAGTAGACCAAGGGTTCGTTAAAGATCCTGATCAAAAGGTTAGTGAATATTTAAAATCAAATAAAAACAGCGTGAAATCTTTCATTCGTTTAGCTGTCGGTGAAGGTATTGAAAAGAAAGAAGAAGATTTCGCAGCTGAAGTTGCAGCACAATTAAAAAAATAAAATCAATTTGAGGAGCGTGGCGAATATGTACCAAAGAGTCATCTTAAAACTTAGTGGTGAAGCTTTAAAGGGCAATGGAAATTATGGTATCCATCCGATAACCGTTAAAGGTATTGCCACCGAAATCAAAGAGATCTATGAGATGGGGATCCAAATTGGTATCGTTGTTGGTGCTGGTAATTTGTGGCGTGGAAAAATCGGCGAAGAACTCGGTATGGATCGTACACAAGCAGATTATATGGGCATGCTAGGGACTATAATGAATGGTTTAGCACTTCAAGATGCTTTAGAATCCATTAATGTACCAACACGCGTTATGACTGTTTTACCAGTCGCAGCAGTTGCTGAACCATATATTCGAAGACGGGCACTCAGACATTTTGAAAAAGGTCGTGTACTCATTTTTTCAGGAGGAACTGGATCACCATATTTTTCAACAGATACTGCTGCAGCGCTACGTGCTGCTGAATTAAATGCAGATATTATTTTAATGGCGAAAAATGGGATTGAAGGTGTTTATGACAAAGATCCTAAAAAGCATGGCGATGCAACGATGTTTACTGAACTATCTCAAGAACAAGTTTTACAACAAAAGCTTGCCGTGATGGATCAAACCGCAGCATCCATGTGTCGTGAAAATAAGATTGATATTTTAGTCTTCAATATGAATCAACATGGAAATATTAAAAAAGCCGTGATGCAAGAACCAATTGGAACATTGGTTAAATGGGAGGAGAAATAACAATGGATGAACAAGCAGATTTAATCTTAATGGAAATTGAAGATCATATGTCAAAAACTATTGACATATTACGTCGTGATTTTGCGCAAGTTCGTACTGGTCGGGCTAATCCAAGTATTTTAGACCGTTTAGTTGTGTCTTATTATGGTGCAGATACTCCATTACGTCAAATTTCATCTGTGTCTGTGGTTGAAGGTAATCAACTTTACATCAAACCCTTTGATAAAACCATTTTAAAAGGCATTGAACATGCGATTCAAGCATCAGATCTCGGATTAAATCCGGTTAATGATGGTGTTGGACTACGATTGGTATTCCCACAACCAACAGAACAAAGACGAAAAGAACTTGTTAAAGATGTTGAAAAAATGGGTGAAACTGCAAAAGTAAGTATTCGAAATGTTCGACGCGATGGTAATGAACATATTAAAAAATTATCATTAACTGAAGATGATGAAAAGGGATATCTAAATGATGTTCAAGATATTACGGATAAAATGATTAAAAAAGTTGATGAAGAAATAAAAATTAAATCAGATGAACTTCTAAAGATTTAATAAAAGGCCTCAGGCCTTTTTTTGTGAATTTATGTTAAAATACCTATAACATTTCATGTTATATGAAACTAGGGTATAATGATAAAGGTGATACATATGGAGTTATCAAATATCCCGAAACATGTGGGTATTATTATGGATGGTAATGGTAGATGGGCAAAAAAACGTGGAAAACCTCGATCTTTTGGTCATTACATGGGTGGAAGAAACATATTTACCATTGCGAAAGAAGCACAGAATTTAGGGATTGAAACATTAACACTTTATGCATTTAGTACTGAAAATTGGAAAAGACCTCAAGATGAGGTTGATTACTTAATGCAAACTCCAGTTGATTTTTATCATAAAAATATAGATAAATTTGAAAAAGTTGACTATAAGATATCGTTTATTGGTCGTAGAGATCGAATTCCAACAAATTTACTTGAAGTCATGCTTGATATGGAATCGAAGACAAAGAATTATCAAGGTTTCGAACTTGTGGTTGCTCTTGATTATGGTGGATATGATGAAATAATTCGTGCCGTCAATCAATCAACATTACCTGTTGATCAATCTGAAATCGAAAAACATTTAATGTTAAATAAACCAGTAGATTTATTGATTCGAACGAGTGGAGAGATGCGCTTATCAAATTTTCTTTTATGGCAGGCATCCTATGCTGAACTTTATTTTACGAAAATACATTGGCCATCATTTAACGGCAAACAACTCATCAAAGCATTAAAAAATTATCAAAAGCGAAATCGCCGTTATGGAGGATTGAAATGAAACAACGATTAATTACTGGACTAGTTTTAGCTGCCATTTTAATTCCAGTGGCAACCATTCCAATATTTTTGGAAGTTTTTCAAGTCTTAATGACACTTTTTGTTGTCGTTGCTGCTTTTGAAATGATTCGTATGTATGAAACCGAAAAGAAATTTAAATGGTTTATCAAAATTGGAATTATCATTTTAACTCTTGGTACTTTTTCAAGTGTCGGTGGCGTTTGGGGTAATATAGACCACAATCCGTTAGAAGCTAATGGATTATTATCGATTACGATTCCGATTTTAACCATCATTTTATTAAGTTTTTTAGTTTTTTTCAAAGATTTTAATGGTGCAGACGTCGGTAAAGCATTGATGGTTATTAACTATGTTGGTTTAGGTGCTGCATCGATCGTTATTTTAAGATTTTTAGGTGCTCGTTTTATAGTTTATCTATTATTGATTACATCAGCAACTGATGTTTTCGCATTTTTATTTGGATCTAAGTTTGGCAAGCATAAATTAGCACCTCATATTTCCCCAAAAAAGTCGTGGGAAGGTGCAATTGCAGGCTCCATTTTAGGAACTATTGTTGCAGCAACTTTCGCTTTAGGTTATGGTACATTTTTCTCACCAGATACAGCTTTAGGATTACTAGTTAATCCAGGTGGTGAGCAAACTTTATTAGATAATTTTTCAAGTCTAGGTGTTAATAAATCATTGTGGATTCAAGGCTTAGTACTTGTCCCGATTACTTTAGTTGCGACCATCCTTGCTCAAATGGGTGATTTAGTAGCATCTCGCTTAAAGAGAACGTATAATCTTAAAGATTTTGGAACGATTCTTCCTGGTCATGGCGGACTACTCGACAGATTTGATTCTGCTTTATTTGTCGCCATGTTTTTAGCAGCGATTTTCATTTTAATTTATCGGTTATATCCGACATTTATCATAAACGTATGAAGCATTTATATCTTTTAGGAGCTGCAGGATCCATTGGAAGACAAACCTTAGATCTTGTCAGTCGCTTTCCTGAACAATTTAAAATCATTGGGTTGTCTTTGGGTAGCCAACAGCAAATCAATGAAGAAATCTTGAAAACGCATCATGCAAAAATTGTTTGTTTAAGATCAAGTGAAAATCTTAGTCTTTATCAAAGCCTATATCCAGATACAACATTTGTTGTTGGAAATGATGGATTGATGGCGATTGCAGCTTATCCTGAAAAGGGTATCTTCATCAATGCATTATCAGGCTCAGCTGGACTTAAACCTACGATTAAAGCGATAGAATCTAAAAAGGATATATTGCTTGCAAATAAAGAAACACTTGTTATGGCTGGCGAGATTGTACGGAAAAAAATAAAAGAACATCAAGTATCTTTATATCCGATTGATAGTGAACATAATGCGTTATGGCAACTCATTGATCACGAAGATAAAAATGATATTGAAAAA
This sequence comes from Acholeplasmataceae bacterium UBA6181, assembly GCA_002422135.1. Classification (GTDB taxonomy): domain Bacteria; phylum Bacillota_I; class Bacilli_A; order Acholeplasmatales; family Acholeplasmataceae; genus UBA6181. The sequence continues at coordinate 2,484 of DITP01000009.1, read as the reverse complement.
ATAATCATTACTGCAAGTGGTGGTGCATTAAGACATTTATCGAGAGATGAATTGATAAATGTTAAAAAAGAAGATGCGTTAAAACATCCTAATTGGTCGATGGGTGCTAAAATCACTATAGATAGTGCAACGATGATGAATAAAGGTCTTGAAGTGATTGAAGCACATTATCTATTTGATCTACCTTATGAAAAAATGGAAACTATTTTACATGAAGAGAGTTTAATTCATGGAATGGTTCAATTAAAAGATGGATCACTCAAAGCTTTATTAGGAAATGCGGATATGCGAATGCCAATTTTATACGCACTAAGCTATCCTAATCGAGCAAAACAAAGCCTCTCTCCTTTTGAATTAACGGATTTACACTTCAAAAAGATGGACTTCAATCGATATCCATTATTGAAGTTAGCTTATGAAGTTGGCATTAAAAAAGGATTGCTTCCGACCGTCATGAATGCTGCAAATGAAGCAGCAGTTAAATTGTTTTTAGAAGATAAAATATCATTTTTAGATATTGAAAGAATTGTGATTGAAGAAGTCAATGATTTTCAAAATATAAGTAATCCTTCACTGGATGATATTATCCAATGCGATGATATGATTCAAAAGAAAGTGTTTGATTACAAAAAGAAGAGGTAATCTATGTTTTTACTCAATTTAATTGTTTTTGTCCTCGTTTTAGGGGTTATCATTTTAATACATGAACTCGGTCATTTTTATTTCGCGAAAAAGAGTGGTATTTTATGCCATGAGTTTTCGATTGGGATGGGACCCGCTCTTTATCAAAAACGTAAAGGTGAAACCATTTATTCTGTTCGCGCGATTCCCATTGGTGGATATGTTTCCATGGCTGGTGAATCAATTACAGATGCATTAATTAAGAAAACGATGATCATCGGTGTTCAAATTGATGAGATGAACCGAATTACATCGATTGTGTTAAATGAAGAAACTAAATCAGATTTGATTGGAGCGGTGATTGACTATGATCTTTATGGAAAAGACCAATCTAAATTATTTATCACCTTGGATATTCAAGGGGAGCAAAAGACTCTTGAAGTCTTAAGAGATGCAATTTACATCATCAATGATAAAAAACAAATGTGGATTACACCTGAAGAGAAGAGTTTTGAAAGTAAGACACTCAGACAACGTTTTATGGTCATTTTTGCAGGACCAATGATGAACTTCATACTCGCATTACTACTTTTCTTGATTGTCGGATTCTTCGCATTTAAACCTAATCTTGACTCAAATATTGTGGATTCAGTTGCTGAATTATCTCCAGCTCATGCTATTGGACTAGAAGCTGAAGACCAGATTACAATGATTGATGGTAATGTAATTAACAGTTGGAATGATCTTTCAAATGTGATGCAATCGATTAATAAGGTGAAATTTCCAATCTCCTATACACGCGCGGGCACAGTTTTTAATAAGGATGTCACAGCATTAGTCATTATCCAAATGGCTGGAATTACAAACGCATATGTTGATGGCGTTTATTATAGCGATGTACCAATGATTGGTCAAACATTTGGTCGTGCCCAATCTGAAGCAGGACTTGAATCCCAAGATTTAATCGTAAGTTTTGAAACAAATGGAATGACATATCCTATTTTAAATTGGAACGACATCTTATTATTTTTTAGAGATATTACATCGGGTAGCCTCACAATCAATTATATTCGTGATGGCATATTAAATGAAACTACCTATGATTTAATTAGTCAAAATGCTTTGGAAAAACTTGGACATCAACCTATTTTAATTCAACTCGGGGTTACCGCTACTTCAAACTTTAATTTGGGTTATACGCTTATATATCCATTCAGAATGGTTTATGATAATACAATGCAAGTGTTAAATACCATTGGTTTACTTTTCTCTCCAAGTGAAAAACTTGGTGTAGGGGATTTGTCAGGCCCCATCGGGATATTTACGCTAGTCAGTCAAACCCGAAGTCAAGGATTTCTCGCAATCGTTTCTTTTACAGCCTTTTTAAGTATTAATATTGGACTTCTGAATTTACTACCAATTCCAGCATTAGACGGTGGAAGACTTGTATTTTTAGGTATTGAAGCTGTTACTCGAAAGCCATTGAATAAAAGAATTGAAAATATGGTTAATCAAACAATGTTTATTTTATTAATGGTATTATTTGTCTTTGTTACCTATAATGACATTATACGGCTCATAAACGGTTAAAAATAGACAAAAAGAAGGGTTAAAAATTTAACGAAATGGTGGATAGTTCACCTTTCGTTTTTTTTATAAACAAAAGTATTGACTTTAGGTTTGAGATAAGTTAGAATGATAAAGGTCACTCTCCAAGAAGAGAAAGTTAAACGATAAATTACAATCAAAAAAAACAGTTAAATTCGTTGACAAAACAGCCGAATCAATGGTAGAATGATAAAGCACGCCCAAGAGGGAGTGTGGGATAGGTCTTTGAAAACTGAATGATGATGAGTGTATCGA
>DITP01000091.1 GCA_002422135.1 Acholeplasmataceae bacterium UBA6181 | reverse complement strand
AAACTGCTTTCTTCTTAATGGGTGAACTCATTGAATATGGCGATACTTCAACTTTATTTTCTACACCACAATATAAAAAGACCGAAGACTATATTACCGGTCGATTTGGATAGGAGAATATCATGACCTTAAGAAGTACATTAATTGAATCATTAGAAATCTTAAAAAAAGATGTTGCGATGATGGCGGATCTTGCATTATCAAATATTCGAGAAGGACTTTATGCTTTTAAAAATAATGATCAAGAACTCGCAAAAAAAGTCATGGCTAAAGATGCTGAAGTTGACAAATACGAAGAGGAAATTGCAAAAAAAGCTATCCAAATTATATGGAGAGAACAACCTTTAGCGAGTGATTTAAGACTTGTTACAGGTATTTTAAAGCTCATTACGGATATTGAACGTATTGGAGATCATGCAAGCGATATTGCTGAAATGACCCTTCATTTAGATGATCAACGAAATAAACGGCTATTGCCGATAACGTCAAAAATGGCCGAAATTGTTGAAAACATGGTATTATCAAGCATTGAAGGACTTGTTCATGTCAATCAAGAGATTGCGTTAAAAGTTATTGAAACTGATGATTTAGTGGACGATTTATTTAATCAACTTATTCAAAAAATGACACATGAACTTAAAGAAGATAAAGTTGATCCCAATGAAGCGATTTATGTATTGATGGTTGCCAAATATTTTGAACGTATTGGAGATCATGCCGTAAACATCGCCGAGTGGATCATATTTATGGCGAGTGGAAAACACAAAAATACGCCATTATTTTAGGAGGTCATTATGGCACTCATATATTTTGTTGAAGATGATCAGTCAATTGCATACATTATTCAAAAAACTTTGGATCATGCTGGATTAACGGGCTTGAGTTTTTCGAATGCTGAAGACTTTTTTAAAGCTTTTCGTGAAAGAAGACCGGATATGATACTACTTGATGTCATGTTACCTCAAGTTTCTGGTATTGATATTTTAAAGACCATCCGAAAGATTGATAATGAAGTGCCAATTATGATGATTTCTGCTTTACAAAGTGAAATGGACAAAGTGATTGCTTTAGATTATGGTGCCGACGATTATATGACAAAACCTTTTGGGGTTTTTGAATTAACTTCGCGAATACAATCTAAACTTAGAAAACGTCAATCCATGGGGATCTATTTTTATCAAGATGTTATCATCGACGATAAAAAGCATCAATTGACAATTCACGAGCGGGATGTTTATCTAACACAAAAAGAATATGATATTCTTAAGTTACTTATCAAAGAAAATGGAAAAGTTGTTTCTAAAGAAACGATTTTTAAATTAGTTTGGGACACAGATTTTATTGGTGAAACGAGAACATTAGATATGCATATTAAATCACTACGTGAAAAACTTAAAAATCATGAATCAAACGTGTCCATTAAAACAATACGCAGCATAGGATACCAAGTCGAATGAGAAGAACATTAATTAGAAATAATATTATCATTTATGCCATTTCGTTTATCTTGTTTTTTGTTGTTGTCTCAGTTATAGTTTACTGGTTCAACCAAAAAAAGCAAGAAGAATTCATGTATTTTTTAGTTGAAGAAGTTGAACTTTCGTACCAATCTTACGATGGTAATGATAGTGATTTTGTTTTAGATTTTCAACAAGATAATGATCGAAGAATCACCATTTTAGATGAAAATGGGTTTGTCTTAGCTGATTCTCATGATGCAGTAGTAGGTACAGATAAAAGCCAAAGACCAGAAATAGTAAACTTAGGTAGCGTTGTAAGAAGACATTCAGCAACGATTGATGTTGATTTAATCTATACAGCAATTAGACTTGATGATGGGAAAATTTTAAGAGTTTCAATTCCACTAAAACCACAAGCACAAACATTTAATATCCTCTTTTTTTGGTTATTAATAAGTGGCTCATTGATGATGATTTTGAATAGTTTCATCTTAAAGAAAATGGGGGAAAACTTATATCAACCATGGATAAAAGTTAGAGATAATTTAGTCATGTTAAGAGAAGGACGATATCAAGTCTTACCACCAAACACGCCTTATCCAGAAATAAATCAAATCATACACGAAATGAACACGATTAATCTAGCGACTGCAAAACATGTCGATGAAATAGAAGACTATCAATCACAATTAAGTCATATATTAAATGAAATGGATCAAGCTGTGCTACTTACGGATCAAACAGAAAATATTCTATTTTTTAATGATGATGCTAAAACTTTATTTAAATTGCCTGATGGACTGAATAATTTAAAATCATATCGATATATAAGAGAAGTAAAAATTAATGAGGCAATTTCATCGACAATCCAAGATAAAAAATTCAAATTTTTTGATCTAAAAATGCAAGGGAAATTATATGAAATTAGAGTTTTCCCTGTGACAATTCATATCAAAGATTATATTGCAAGCGTACTAATCACGCTTAAAAATGTCACACATGAGAGAGCAGTTGAAGCAATGAAAAAAGACTTCTTTTCTCATGCCTCACACGAACTAAAATCGCCTCTTACGGCTATTAAAGGCTATGCTGAACTCATAGAATTTGGATTAGTAAAAGACGAAGAAATCAAGAAAGTTTCTCAAAATATTAATAAACAAGTAACTACCATGAATGCATTGGTCGAAGATATGTTAATGCTTTCAAGATTAGAGAATATTACTGATGAACCTAATGAAATTTGTTCATTAACTTCAATTCTCGATCAAGTCGTTGAACAACTAAAACCTTTTGCGATGAAACAAAACATTGAATTGCAAGTCAATGCTGAATCAGTTGAAATGAAATGCGATCAATTAGATATCTATAAGTTATTTAAAAATTTGGTTGAGAATGCGATTAAATATTCGGATCTTGGAAAGAAAGTTGAAATCCAATTAACTCTTAAGAATGATGACGTATTTTTTTCAGTCAAAGACTATGGGATAGGCATTGCAGAAGAGCATCAATCGAGAGTGTTTGAACGTTTTTATCGAATCGATAAGGGAAGAATTGATACAGGAACCGGCTTAGGCTTAGCGATTGTTAAACATGTTGTTTTAAAATATCAAGGAAAGATAAATCTAGAATCTGGGTTAAGCAAAGGAACAAAGATTACGGTTGAATTGCCTATAAAATAAAAAAAGGGAATTTCTCCCTCATAAAAAACATCATGGCAGGGGTAACAGGACTCGAACCCGTACCGACGGTTTTGGAGACCGCTGTGCTACCATTGACACCATACCCCTAGACGCATAAATAAGTATAGCACAATTAAAAGAGTAAAAGCAATCATTTAAAAAGAAAAAAAGATGGACTACTGTCCATCGTTTTCTTTAAATATTTCCGCATCAATAACTTCTTGATGTTCTTCATCTTTAGGATGTGCCATACGATAGGCAAAATCTTTTTTAGCACGTATTTTAATCATGACGTTCTTATGGAAGAAGAGTAAATAAGTGATAATAATCACCATGAATCCATAACCAATCATGGTTCGCCAGATAATGCCATTGTACTCATTTAAATCAAAGCGAGTCGTAATTAAATGATAAGTTTCAATTTCACTTTCTGAAGGAAGTTCATCAACAAATAGTGATCTTAAACTATAGTCTTCAGAACTTATAATCATTTGGTCATCTTTGACGTAAGCACCTTCAGGGACAATTTCATTAGAAGCAATAAATAATGCTTTGGGATCATAGATAATTTGTTCATTTACATCGATTGTACCCATCTCAATTTTTACAGTTTTAACATTTGCTAATATTCCGGTTTCAGGAACAACAAGAGAACCCTCAGTTTTCACTAAGAAAAGAACAGGAATATTACTACTGGGAAAATCTAAATTAGGATTATATTCCATTTGGATTTTATTCACCAACGTATTATTGCCATCACTATCTCTTACGATTACTGAGCTTTGATCGAGTGTCACTGTTAGACGTATAATTGGATTTTCATTCGTCTTAATGTTGATTTTGTTTACATATAATAAAAAACCATCTACTCTTTCTTGATCATTATCACTGTTTGTAATAAGAGCACCAATTGCATGAATATTTACATCAAACCGGTAATCAGGATTATTACTAGAAAAACTATAAATTGGTGTTTCTTGGTGATAATCAATATCTGCAAGAGTATTCATGCCGACAAGGTAGGCATCATTATCATCAACATAAGAAGCCATATGTTCTTCATAAAATTGTTGAAGTTTTGATTGAAAAGCAAAAAACCAAATTTGTACAGTTAATAATAAAATAATGATGATATAGACTGTACGACCTAACCATTTAATCATAATTTCACACCTTCCTATACTAGGATACTTGATTGAAACCGCTATTACAACTGAAAGGGTATAAAATACATAATTTCACTTTACAAAGTCAA
>DITP01000008.1 GCA_002422135.1 Acholeplasmataceae bacterium UBA6181 | reverse complement strand
AAAGTACTTTTTCAACAGTCTGAAGGAAGACTCGAGTCTTCCTTTTTATTTGAACATGCCCTTGATTGATTGAAGTTTATCTTTGTTTTCGGTCACATCAATTGTAAACACTTTACCATCTTTTAATTCAATCTTAAGTGTACTAGCCCCAAACACTTTTATTTTGACATCAACACTTTGGATATCTTTGTCGCGAAAAATACGATAAGTTTTAAACAAGTCGTCTTCAAAAAATGCAAAGTAATAAAAATCTTGTTTGACAATAAAAAATCTTAAATGTTTTTTTCCAGTTAATACATTTGCTGCAGATGCATTTTGATTTGCTCTAAAGTTTGAAAAGCCTGCGACCCATAGGTGTCTTTCATCCAACAAATTTGCTCGATTAATCAGTTGATCAAGGTCTTTCATGTCTTCTTTCGAAAAAGTAATTGAAATCATATCATCAACAACTTTTTTAATTTCTAGAGTTTCCTTTTCTTTTTTCTCTGCTTCATAAGCTTCTTTAGTAGCACCAGTCATATGATTGCTTGCTGATTTTTCCATGGCGTCACCTAATTTTTTTCCGATTTTACTAAGTAATCCCATCATAACCTCCTATTTTGATGCTCATATTTTTATTATACATAATGATATTATAAAATAAATCAAAAATTAAAAAAAAGTTACCAACAGGTAACCTTTAAATTTAATCATTATCTTTCTAAGATGTTGAACCAATTTACATAGAGTGATGCATAATTATTGTCGTATAAGCCATTTGCTGAAAGCATATACTCATTCATTTGACGACGATTAATTTCTCTAATCACATTAAATCTAGCACTTTGATTTCCGCTAAATGTGGCATCTTCGATAAGTTTAAAGACAAGCTCACGTTGCATATTTGTACCTTGATAACGTGTTAAAACTGGTGAAAATTGTGTATTGAATGCCGCTTGAACGGAAGTTGGTAATACTACACCTTCATCTGAATTGCTTTCAATTAAGTAGAATTTCACTTGGTTTGGACTTATCCATTCAGATGTTGAGTTATAGAAGTTTAATGTTTCATCACTACTTGAAATATATTTACCTTCAGAATCTGAAGATTGTAAATACATAACACTACCACTCTTAGAAACTGATGTATTTAAAATTAAGTGCCAACCAAATGATGACTTAACGTTCGAAAGTTCACTTTGAGTAATAACGCTATCATATAAATCAAGAAGAGGAAGAGATGCATCTGGATTATACATTGACATTGCACGATTGTAGAACACTTCATCCAAACGTTGTTGAGATGAAATTAAGTTTGATGTATTTGTAATTGGTGATGATAAGTTTTCAAACTTGAGATAGAAACCTAATTGACGGAATCTTGCCCAGGTTAATTCTGGTTGATAATCAAGTTTTGGATCATTTGGTCCAACAGGGGGAATGTCATTACCACGCATAATACGTCCCGAATTATTAAATTCGGTAACTAATGTTTGGAATCCGTTAGCAAATGATGAATAGTAACCGATTTTGTCATATAAAAGTTCTACTAAATCAACAAGTCCTTCTAATACTGTTTGTTGGCCAAGAGCGTCAAGAGTATCTAAATAATCTTGTGGATTATCTGGAGAACCATCGCCATTTTGATCAACATAGATAAGTAAATGTGAGACATTCATAGATTTGTAATTATCATATTGAAGTTTAGCAAGTTCAGAGAGTTTTTCATAAACATCTTCGCCATAATGAGCTTCATAGTCTTTTAAGTATTGGCTACGTAATTCTGGATACACATAAATTTGATTAATCGCTTCTTGATTTGTTCTTGAACCGAATGCAAGAAGTAAGAATTTTTCACGTCCCATAGTTGCTGGGAAGCCAGCTGATGCAAAGTTATTTGCTGAGAATTGTGAAATAATATCTTCAAATTGTGTTTGATAACTTTTACGATCTTCTTCAGTAATCTTATATTTTTCAGAACTTACTAAAAATTCATTTGAAAGTACATCAAGTGCTATATTAATACCATAAGATTTTTCAAGGCGTGCATAGAAGTCTGCAACTGTAATTTCTGTACCATCAACTGTTGCGACAACATCACCACTCTTATTGTCAGTTGTTCCGTTGTATCCATAGTTTTGTTCATAAAGAATTCTAACGATTGGATCGAAAATATTGATTTCAACTTCGTCATATAATTTAGTAACAACTTCACTAATATAAGCGGAAGTTAATTTACTTTCAAGTAGAAGATTATACATTTCTTCACGAATAGCTGATGCAGAAGATGAGAATATTTCTTTTTCAGCATCTTCAGGGTCTTCAATAAGCACACCTTCTTCAGCAGTTTTACCATCGCTTAATTTAAATACTAAGTAGTAAGGCGTACCAAATTGAGTAAATCGAGAAGAATAAGGCTGACCTTCTGTTGTATCATTAGGATCTTCCATATTAGATTCAGCCACTAAGGTTGTATAAATATGAGATCTTAAACTAGTGTTAACTTTGGTAAGTTCATCATAAGTAAGAGTTGGGCTGTAAGAAGTATCACCCTTACCAACGATTGTAGAACCAGAAATTTGAACTTGAGCGGTTGGATTTAATAAATTATAAATGCTTACAAACGCTTCTTTGACTTGTGAAGTTGTTAGCGCAACATCACGATTTAAATCACGGCTCGTATTAATAGAATATTTCTTATAATAATTTTCAAAATCTTCACGGCTTAGTGCACTACGATTTTCATATTTTTCACCTAATTTATCTAGTAAATTAAGATCTTGTAATATTGAAACGACATATGCATTGACTGGTTCAGTAGAATCAGATGTGGCACTTAAGTTGACATAACCAGCTTCACCTTTAGCGATACGAATATCTGGAATTTTATACCAAGCACCTTTCGCATCAGCTTTAATACTTTGATGATACATCGCAGCATTTGCTTCATTTAAGTTGATAAAACGAATGACTAAAGCGTCAACATCATAACGTCCTTGTTTGTTATTCTTATAATAAGATACAAGTGATTGTTCACTAATATAGTTTTTATTATCTTCATCAGTCACTTGAGTCGCTAATAACTCTTTAGCATATTCACGTTGTGCAGCACGAATAGCGTAATTGTTAACTAAGAAACTTAATGATGCATAACCTTCATATGGAACAGGAAGGCTCATAATACTATCAATAATTGTTTGAATGTTTAAAGTATTATCAAGTAAATATTGTGCATCCGCAAAACGTTCTACATTACGATAAAATTGATCATAATCAGTTTCAAAGAATTCTTTAAGATCTTCGAGGTCACTAACATTGTGAATACTTGAATTGATTGTTTCATCAAAATAAGTGTTTAAGTCTTCGTTACCACTTGAAAGTAACGCTTTAACATCCGTGATGGATTCTGCAAAAACAATATTATCGATCATTGAAGACAAGGCAGAAGTGCTTTGTAAACGTAGTTGATCGTAAAGTTCTTTTTCAGTAATTGTTATGCCATCAAGTGTAACGTAGGCATCATCAGATAAATCTCCATAAGGTGTTTTGCTGTTGTTGCTACAGGCACTTAATGTAAGGATTCCAGCAATGATTAGCACAAATATTGCCATTTTCCTAAGTGTTTTTGTTTGATTCATAGTTGTTCACTCCTTCAGTGTATTTCATACAAGCAAATATAATATAGCATTTTTCAAGGGTCAATGCAACCACTTTCACTTTATTTGTAAATCTCACATATTTATATGTTATGATGAAAGAAGGTGGTACTTTGAAAGTTTATATTTTGGCTAGCGGATCTAAAGGCAATATTACCTACTTAAAAGTAGGTGATATTAAAGTATTTATTGATGCTGGCATTAGTTATCAAAAAATGAAGAAAAAAATGGAAGCTTATGGTGAGTCTATCGATGATGTTCAAACGTTGTTTTTGACACATGAACATCATGATCATACTATGGGTCTTTTCATGTTACTTAAAAAAGGATTTCTAAAAAATCTTTATATGACCGAAGGTACTTATCAGTCTTTAAGTCAAGAAATTAAAGAAATTATTCCAAATGTTCATATCATTAAGGCTGATATTCCTTTTACTTATGAGAAATTAAATATAACACCTTTTATGATTTCGCACGATGCTAAAGAGCCTGTTGGATATGTCATTTCTGATGGAAATAAAAAGATAGTTCATATTACAGATACAGGTTATATTGATCAAAACTATCATAATCTGCTTGAAAATGCAGATCTTTATGTGCTTGAATCAAATCATAATCCAGTTAAACTCATGGCATCTCCTAGACCTTTTTTATTAAAAAAACGGATCCTAAGTGAAAAAGGACATTTGTCAAATGAAGATGCATGTTGGTTAATGAATCGATTTGTTAAAAATCATGCAATTTGGGTTGTATCTCATATTTCTGAGGATTGCAATTCTATTTTGGATATTGAAGAATCAATTATTAAGATTTTTGATGATCCAACCAAAATAGATATTTATTACGCATCACAGGAAGGATTACCGGTGATTGAATTATGATTAAAATCATTGCTGTTGGGAAAATAAGCCAAAAGTATCTGGATACAGGCATGACATATTATTTGAAACAAATACCACATAAAATTGAAATTATCGAAGTAAAAGATGAAGCGAATATTCAAGGAGTCGATGTTGAATCAGAGCGTATTTTAAGTAAAATAAAAATAGAAGATTATGTGTGCTTGTTAGCAATTCGAGGGAAGATGGAAGATAGTGAATCATTCGCAAAATTTATTGATGATAAACTTACCTATCAATCTGGTGATTTGGTTTTTATTATTGGTGGTTCACATGGTGTAAATGATTCAATTTTTAAACGATCAAATGCTCAATTATCATTTTCAAAAATGACGTTTCCACATCAACTGATGCGATTAATGCTTATTGAACAAATATATCGAGGGTTTATGATTCTAAAAGGTCATCCCTATCACAAGTGAGGAATTATGAAATACTTATTTTGGGATTTTAATGGTACTGTATTAGATGATGCCAAATTGTGTTATGACATATTAAATGAAATGTTAATCGAAGAAGAGAGACCTACTGTCACTTTTGATGAATATTTAATGATTTTTGATTTTCCTGTTGAAAGTTATTATGCAAAAGTTTATGATTTAGAAAAAACGAGTTTTAAAGAACTTGTACACACATTTATTGAAAGATATATGCCAAAAAGTCTTGAGCTAAATCTTCATGAAGGTGTATTAGAAGCCATTAAAAAAGCCAAACAAAAAGGTTATCAAAACATATTGTTATCTGCATCAGAGGAAAAAAATTTGCAAAAACAACTCATCCATTTTGGCATTGATCACTATTTTGATGCCATTTTAGGGACCTCTAATGTTTATGCGAAGACTAAAGTTGATGTTGCACTTCAATTTATCAAAAAACACCATATTAATACTCAAGAGTGTTATATGGTCGGAGATACACTTCATGATGCTGAGGTTGCAGAAGCGTTAGGAATCCAAATCATTATCTATACAAAAGGGCATCAACATCCTTCGCGTTTAGGACAATATACAAATATTAACCATTTTGATGAATTACTTGATAAAATATAAGCAGGTCATAAGACCAAAAAAGGAGAATAAGAATGAATAAAACCGCAATTCTCGTCTGCAGTAATGCTGGACTAGATTATCTTGAATATCCAAAAGATATGATTATTTTAAGATCAGTGATTCATTTTGGAACAGACGAATCTTACAATGATTTTATCGATATGGATGCGAAAACATTTTACGAAAGAATTACAAAGGATCCAGATGATGTTCCAAAAACATCTTATGTTTCAGTTGGCAAAATGATTGAGTATTTCGAAGAGCTTGAAAAAGAGGGTTATGAAGAAGCACTTGTCATTACGATTTCATCTGAACTTTCTGGTTTATATGAAGCCGTAAAAAGAACAGCGAATGAAGTTAATATCAAAGTTACTGCTTTTGATTCAAAAACATTAGCTTACGCTGAAGCTTATATGGCATTAGAAGCGCATAGATTAGCTAGTGAAGGAAAAATGGTTAAGGATATCATTCCATATCTTGAACAGATTAGAGATAATGATCGAATCTATTTTGCAGTCAATACGTTACTTTATCTTGTAAAAAATGGTCGATTATCAAAACTTTCTGGAACACTCGGAACAATGTTGCAATTAAAACCACTTTTAATGATTGGCGATCACGGAAAAGTCGAAACTGTAGAAAAAATTCGTACGATTCACAAGGCTCACCAACGCGTTCTTGAAAAATATATTGAAGATACAAAAGATTTAGATGTTATTACCTATATTTCACATGCCCATGCTGATGAATTTGTCGATTGGTTTAAAAAGGAAATTCATAAAGTGTTTCCAAATCGTGAAATTGTAGTTGCATATTTAACGCCAGTTGTTGGCGCGCATACGGGTCCTAAAGGTATAGGTGTAGGATATATTAAGAAACCTTAAGTAATTAATTGAAACAAGCATGCAAACTGCATGCTTTTTGTTTCTTACTATTCTGTTTTTAGAGTGATATAATGAAATTATACGAGGAGATGAAAATATGAAAAAGTTTTTTGGGGATTTTAAAAAATTTATAGCACGAGGTAATGTACTTGATTTAGCGGTTGCCGTGATTATTGGTGGTGCATTTGGTAAAATCGTTGGAAGTCTTGTTAAGGATATCTTAATGCCAGTCATCAGTTTAGTTGTTGGTGAAAAAGGATTTGAAAACTACAAATATGTAATTTCACCAGCTGATGAAGTGAATGGAATTGCTGAAAATGCAATTACTTACGGTGTATTTATTCAAAATGTCATTGATTTTCTAGTTATTGCTTTTGTTATCTTTATTATTGTTCGTTCAATCATGAGAATTTCCGAACGTATGAATGTTAAGAAATTAGAAGCTGAAAGACTTCAAACAGAAGAGGAAGAAAAAATTAAAGCTGAAAAAGCTGCATTAGAACCTATTCAGCCAAAAGTTGAAGATTTATTGCAAGATATCAAAGTTATACTTGAAAAGAATTTAAAATAAAAACCGGATTATCCGGTTTTTTTATTGGTTTTAATCAGATCAATAAAGATTTCATAAATATGATTTGAATGATCGAGTTCAGGATGGAAAGTAGTTCCTAATAAATGACCTTGAAGAACACCAACGATGTCACTGTCATACCTAGCAATTGGAGTGACATCTTTTTTTATTGACATTATTTTTGGAGCACGAATAAATGTCATAGGAATTTCTTTATTTCTTGATTTACCAATGGTTTTAAAACTATCTTTTTGCCGCCCATAATAATTGCGCATCACAGAAATATGAAGTAATCCAAGATGAGGAATTTCGTTTACAATATCCTCAGCGAGTAAAATGAGTCCGGCACAAATTCCAAATGTAGGTAAACCATCGTTGATCCGTTTTTTGAGCGATTCAAACATATTTAAATCGATGAGCAATCGTTTCATTGCTGTCGATTCGCCTCCTGGGAGGATGAGGCCATCCATTTCTTTTGTTAAATCGCTCAATTGACGGATTTCAAAGGTATTAATCTTAAGCCCTTTTAATCGCTTTTCATGTTCAATAAATGCGCCTTGGATTGCAAGAATGCCTATGGTTAACATTATTGACCCCGATTCGCCATTAATAATTTAATTTCTTCTTCATTAATGCCAACCATGGCTTCGCCAAGGTCTTTTGATATCTCAGCCAAAATCTTTGGATCATTAAAATTCGTGACTGCTTGAACGATTGCTCTTGCACGTTTTTTTGGATTGCCAGACTTAAAAATACCAGAGCCAACGAATACACCTTCAGCACCTAATTGCATCATTAGTGCAGCATCTGCAGGAGTCGCAACACCTCCTGCTGCAAAATTGACAACTGGAAGTTTTCCATATTTATGGACATAACGAATAAGATCGATTGATACACCCATTGTCTTCTGAATTTCATAAATTTCATCATCGCGTAACGCTTGAATTTCTCTCATTTCTCGTTGAACTTGACGCATATGTGTCACAGCTTGAATTATGTCCCCTGTTCCAGGTTCACCTTTAGTTCTTATCATGGATGCGCCTTCTGCAATTCTGCGTAATGCTTCACCTAAATTTCTTGCACCACATACAAATGGCACATCAAACTTAGTTTTATCAATATGATGAATATGATCAGCAGGGGATAAAACTTCGCTTTCATCAATAAAATCAATGGATAATGCTTCTAATATTTGTGCTTCAACGAAGTGTCCAATTCTAACCTTTGCCATGACAGGGATAGATACTGCATTTTGGATTTCTTGAATCATTTTAGGATCACTCATTCGTGAAACACCACCAGCTGCTCTAATGTCTGCTGGAATTCGTTCAAGCGCCATCACAGCTACAGCACCAGCTTCTTCAGCTATTTTTGCTTGCTCAGGTGTTGATACATCCATAATGACTCCACCTTTTAACATCTGAGCGAGTTCTTTATTCAATTTATACCGTTTTTGATCCATGATATTTCCTCCTTATGTTTCATTTTCTTCAATATAAGCATATAATATAAACTGGTATAGTAAAATAATCAGATTTAGATAATATTTATAGATCAGATGGTGAGTTTATGCATAAAATTAAATATTTAAGCATTTACAATGAATTAAAAAAGACAATTCTAGATGGAACATATCCCATACAATCTAAATTACCTTCCAAAAGAAGATTAGCAAATTTTTACAATGTAAGTGTGATGACGGTAGATAATGCATATCAACAATTAATTGCTGAAGGATACGTCATATCTTTAGAACGTAAAGGATATTATGTGAATGACCTTCCAGAACATCGTTTTTTTAAAACAGAAACATTAATTTTAAATGAAAATAATGAAAATGGAAACGATATAAAAAATATTCAACTTTCAAACAAATTAACATATTTTCCACATCATATTTGGGCCAAACTTTCAAGAAAAGTATTGTCAGATGACCCAAACATGATGGATTTTCACGTTGACCCTCAGGGGCTTATGGGTTTAAGAGTTGAAATAAAAAAATATTTAGAAATTTATCGAGGTATTCACGCATCGATTGATCAAATTGTGATTGGATCAGGAAGTCAAGCCATGATACAATTAATCATTGCTATAGTCGGTAGAAATTATACTTTTGTAATGGAAGAACCTGGGTTTCCGCGTTTGAAAAACATTATTCGTTTGAGTGGTATGAAACTATTAACCATCGAACAAGACGATCAAGGCATTATGATTAACAAACTTAAGAGATTTAATCCAACTGTTTTACACATTACACCATCGCATCAATATCCTACCGGAAAAGTGATGCCAGTTGGAAAAAGAATCGAATGTCTTAACTGGTCCATATTAAATAATCATCGATATATTATAGAAGACGATTATGATAGTGAATTTAGATATCAAGGTCAACCAATTCCAGCTGTTCAAAGCCTTGACAAATCGTCTAAAGTGATTTATATGAACACTTTTTCAAAATCCCTATCACCGGCATTAAAAATCAATTATTTAGTTTTACCTAAAACACTCATGAATGCTTATCAAAACATAAAATCTGTTATGCCATGTAGTGTTCCTATATTTGAACAAAAAGTTCTTTTAGAATTCATGAAAGAACAACACTTTGAAAGGCATTTAAATAAAGTAAAGAAGATTTATCGAAAAAAAGCACTATATATTATAGAGAAGTTAAAGAACGAAAATCTTATAAAAATTTCGGGATATGAAACAGGATTACACATGATATTGTCATTTGATTCAAAAATTGAAATTAGTACATTAGATCAAACATTTAACCAGCAAAATATGCATTTGAAAAAACTGAATTATTTTTATGACAATGAACCAAAAGAATGTCATGATTATGTGTTTGAATATACATCACTAGATGATGATGAAATCACAAGGACAGTCGAAATCATCATTCAAGCACTTAATGGATAAAAAAATCATTTTGATACTAGCCTTGATTGTATTTTCATGTGTTTTATGATACGATAATGCCAAACATTGTTAGGTGGTCTTTATGTTAATTAACAAAATAGTAATGAACACATATCGATATTATCACTTATAAAAGGATTGCAAGGCATTCCTTTTTGAGTCATTCGAAGGACAGCCAACCGGACAAGCACTTATCCTTGGGGGGTCCTCAAGGATTTTTTTATACCAATAGCTAAAAGGAGAATAAAGCACATGATTGTTCAAATGAAAAAGGGTTCAACAAAGAAAGAATATGATCATATTACCGAATTTTTAAAATCAAAAAAACTTGAAGTAAAAGATGTTAGCAGTGAAGCTGTTCGTATTTTTGGCATTATTGGGGATACTTCAACGATTGAACCTGCAGATTTATATGCATTTGATGGTGTTCAAGAGGTTACACGTGTATCCACACCATTTAAGAAAGCCTCTCGAAGTTTTAAAAAAGACGACACTATTATTCGTTTGAATCATGGGATTGAAATTGGTGGCGATCAATTTGTGGTCATGGCCGGTCCATGTTCAGTGGAATCGGAAGAACAACTTAGAATTATTGCTAAAGGCATTAAAAAAGCCGGTGCACATATCTTAAGAGGTGGCGCATATAAACCAAGAACATCACCATATGCATTTCAAGGACTTGAAGAAGATGGTTTGAAATTACTTAGAAAAATTGGAGATGAACTTGATCTTTTAGTTGTTACTGAAATTCCATCAGCTGATCTTATTCCTTTATTTGAACAATTTGTCGACATTATTCAAGTGGGTGCGAGAAATATGCAGAATTACCATTTATTAAAGGCTTTAGGTAAATCAAAGAAACCAATTTTACTTAAACGTGGTTTATCAGCAACCATTGAAGAATGGTTAATGTCTGCAGAGTATATTATGGCAGGTGGTAACGAAGAAATTATACTATGTGAACGCGGTATTAGAACATACGAAAAATATACAAGAAATACTCTAGATATTAGTTCTGTTCTTGCAGTGAAAGATTTATCACACTTACCCGTGATTATTGATCCATCTCATGCAGCAGGAAGATGGACAATGATTGATAAATTATCGCTTGCAAGTCTTGCGGTTGGTGCCCATGGTTTAATTGTTGAAGTTCATCATGATCCAACCCACGCATTAAGCGATGGAGCTCAATCACTTAAAATCAATAAATTTACTGAAATGATGGAGCACTTAGAAAAAGTAGCTGATGTGCTCGAAAAGAAAATCCAATGAAGGTATTTATTGTCGGACTTGGATTAATGGGCTCGTCATATGCCGAAGGACTCGTAAAAAAAGGTTATCAAGTCTATGGTTATGATCATGATCAGGATGTTTTTCAACGTGCGATTAAATATGGATTAATTGATAAAGAAAGCTCACTTAAAAATTTAAATGAGATGGATTTAATTCTTTTAGCATTATATCCTGAGGACAATATAAGATTTGTTGAAAAATATCACCATATGTTTCATGAAAATCAATTGATTACAGATATTAGTGGAACTAAAGTTGATGTTGTTAAAGCAATTGAAAATATCTTGAGTGATAAAATCGCATATACCTCCCATCACCCCATGGCAGGTAAAGAGACGAAAGGTATTGAATCAAGAGATTATAAATTTTTTAAAGGTGCAAATTTTTTAATTGTTCATACAAATAGAACAAAACCAAAGGATGAATTAATCTTAAAAAAAATTGCTGCTGATTTAGGTTTTAAACATACTCTAACGGTTTCACCGAAAGAGCATGACGAACTCATCGCATTTACATCTCAGCTCACTCATATATTAGCTGTAGGACTGGTTAATAGTGATTCATATGAGCATACAAAATATGCAACCGGTGATTCTTATCGTGACTTAACTCGAATAGCCAAAATAAATGAAAATTTATGGTCAGAATTATTTTTAGAAAATAAAGTGGCTCTAATCGAGAGTATTCAAGCTTTTGAAAAGTCTTTAGATATATTGAAAGATTTAATCGTCAATGATGATCAAGAGGGGTTAAAAAAAGCATTGAAAAAAGCGAAAGAAAAGAGGGAATCTTTCGATGTTTATTAAAATGCCTGAGTATGAGATTTGGGTAAAAGAAGGTATTTTTTCAGAAATTCATCAAATGATTAAAACGGTAAAAAGTAATCCGTCTATTTTCGTCGTCACTGATGAGAATGTATATGCTCTATATCAAGATTTGGTCAAAAAGTCTTTAGAATCTTATCATTTTGAGTTTGTGGTTATTAAACCTGGAGAACTTTCAAAATCTATCGATACATATATATCTGTTATAAAATCATTAATTGATAAAAAGATAAAACGTGATGATTTAATTATTTCATTTGGTGGTGGTGTCGTTGGTGATTTATGTGGATTTGTAGCAGCAACCCTTTATCGTGGAATTGATTACATTCAAGTGCCCACGACACTTTTAGCACAAATTGATAGTAGTATTGGTAGCAAAGTAGCTATTGACATCGAAGAAGGGAAAAATCTAATCGGTAGTTTTTATCCTCCAAAAGGGGTTATCATAGATCCATTATTTTTAAATACATTACCAGAAGATGAATATGCGAATGGGCTTGCTGAAGTTTTAAAAGCTGGACTCATTGGAAATAAAAAATTATATCACCATTTGATAACTGAAAATAAAATTGGGGAAGCAGAAATCATTGAAGCAATTTTAGTGAAAAGAGATATTGTCTTAATCGATCCATATGATCATAATGAACGGATGTTTTTGAACTTTGGTCACACTTTTGGACACGCGATTGAAAAAGCACATCAATATCGCATTTATAAGCATGGTGAAGCCATTAGCTACGGCATGCTTATTGCGATTGAATTAGGAATTAAATGGCAAAAAACTGATCCTAGTTTATATGAAGAAGTAAAACAAATACTTCTTCGTTTAAAACTTGTAAAAGAACCGCTATTAACATATAAAAATTATTTAGATTACATATGGTCTGATAAAAAAAATTTTCAAGATGGCTTAAGATTTGTCGTTATAAGTAAACCGGGACATCCAGAGTTAATCACATTGAATGAAGGTGATTTTTAATGAAGGTCACGATTCAACCTCGATTATTAACAGGTGATGTCCATGCCAATCCTTCAAAATCATACTCACATCGATATGTGATTGCTGCGGCACTCGCAAAAGGAAAATCACATATCCAAAATGTATTAGTCAGCGATGATTTAACAGCAACCAAAGAAGGTTTAATGGCTTTAGGCGCACAATTTGAAGGATCATCTGTTATTGGAAATTTTCCTAAAGCTGTTCGAAATAACATTACTTGTAAAGAGTCAGGCTCGACACTTAGATTTCTCATACCACTTGCTTTACTCACTGAAAAAGAGATGACATTCAATGGTGATGGACGGTTGCCTAAACGTCCAATTCATGTATATGAAGATCTCTTTATAGAAAAGGATATATATTTTAAAAAATTAGCAAAGGATAATCTTCCTTTAGTAATAAAAGGACCACTTAAATCTGGCAATTATCAACTTAAAGGTAATATAAGCTCTCAATTTATTTCTGGATTGCTTTTTGCCTTACCACTTTTAAAAGGTGATTCAAAAATTACTTTAATACCACCGATTGAATCAAATGATTACATATTGATGACGATTGATGTACTTCAACAGTTTGGCATCAAAGTGAAATATGATCATCTAATCATCGACATTCCCGGAAATCAAAATTTTCATCCAACCGAAATATTTGTAGAAGGTGATTATTCACAAGCAGCATTTTGGATGGTCGCAGCAACCATAGGTAAACAAATTAATTTATATGGTTTAAATCAAGATAGTATTCAAGGCGATAAAAAAATTATTGATGTCATGATTGAAATGGGTGGTCTTATCGAATTTGATGAGATCAGTGGAGTATATCATATCAAACCAATTCAAACCAAAGCAACAACCATAGATTTAAGTCAAATTCCAGATTTAGGTCCAATTCTAATGATTTTAGCAGCAGTTAGTGAAGGCATCACAACATTTCTAGGTATTGAAAGACTGAAATTTAAAGAATCTAATCGGCTCGATGCCATGATGAATGTATTGCATACATTTGGTGTTAAAACGTTATTAAGCGATAACACATTGCAAGTCTATGGCCAAACAGAACTTAAAGGAAATCAAGTTTTTTCAAGCTTTCAAGATCATCGTATTGTCATGGCGATTGCTATTGGTGCTATAAGAGCTAAAGGTTCTGTTACAATTTTAGATGCTGAAGTTGTGAAAAAATCTTATCCTGATTTTTTTGAAATTTATGAAAAACTTGGAGGTATTATCGATGTCAATTGAAAACTACCGTTCACAAATTGATCTAATTGATCATGAAATGATGGAACTTTTTAAAAAAAGAATGGGATTATCTAAGTTGATTGGCGAATATAAAAAAGCCAATCAATTGCCCATTTTTGATGAAAAAAGAGAACACGAAATTCTACTTAAACGAAAGAATTTACTGAATGATGAAAAACTATGGCCATATTATGAACTTTTCATTAGTCAAATATTCAATCTTTCGAAGGCGTATCAACGTGAACAATAAATACGGTTTAATCGGAAAAAATATTGCGTACAGTAAATCTCCAAAAATTCATAAATTTATGGCTGAAAAATTAAATCTAGATATGATTTATGAACTCATTGATATAGAAGAAGACGTGCTTCCGAGATTAATGAAACAATTAAGATCAGGTATTTATCGTGGATTTAATGTAACTGCACCATATAAGCAAGTAATTTGTAAATACTTAGATGAACTCACACCCAAAGCTAAACGCATTCAAGCGGTTAATACTATTTATATGAAAAACGACAAAGTTATTGGTGATAATACAGATTATGATGGGTTTATTGGTTTATTGCTCACGCAGCACATTGATGTGAAAGGAAAAAACGTTTATATTTTAGGTTCTGGGGGAGCAGCAAAGTCAGTTTATGTTGCGCTCATGGATTTAATGGCAGATGTCACGGTTGTTGTTAGAAAAGTGACAGAAGATACTTCTTTCTTTCATAAAATTATAACATATGACCAAATCAATCCTAAAATAGTTGATTTATACATTCAAACAACACCTATTGGAACTCATCCCAATGTTTATGATTCAGTTCTAAGTACTGAATATGTTAAAAATCAAACAGTGATTGATTTAATATATAATCCACCAGTAACACAAATTATGAAAGATAGTCAATTAGGGATTAATGGCTTAAATATGCTCATCATACAGGCATTAAAAAGTGAAGAAATTTGGTTTTCTAGAAAAATTGAATGGACAACTTTATTAATGAATGCGTTAAAGGAAGTGGTTTATAGTGAATAGTTTTGGTACTTTATACCGGGTTACGCTTTATGGGGAATCACATCAAAAAGCTATAGGGATAGTGATTGATGGTATGCCAGCGGGTATTAAGGTTGATCATGAGTTAATTGAAAAAGATTTAATGAAAAGAAAACCAAGTGAATTAGGAACAACAAAAAGAGTAGAACCTGATATTTATCAAATTACTTCAGGAGTATTTAATGGCTATACAACGGGTTCACCGATTCACGTGACGATTGAGAATTTGGATACTCAATCAAAAGATTATGAAAATTTGATTCATCACCCAAGACCAGGTCATGCTGATTTTGTTAGCCAACACAAGTATAAAGGATTTCAAGATTATCGAGGTGGAGGTCGTTTTTCAGGAAGATTAACAGCCCCTCTTGTCATTGCAGGTTCATTTGCTAAAATGATGTTGCCATATACATGGAGCCATGAACTGATCCAAGTGGGTGAATGTAAGGATTTATCTAAACTAGACGAATATCTCGAAGATATCATCGCTAAAAAGGAATCTGTAGGCGGAATCATCGAATTAAAAGTTACAGGTCTTAATCCTGGTTTAGGTGAACCATTTTTTGGTAAAGTCGAATCACTGATTGGGCAAATGCTTTTTTCCATACCAGCAGTTAAAGGTGTTGAATTTGGTGTTGGATTTAAGGGGATTGAACTTTTAGGCAGTGAATTTAATGATTGTATCATCAGTGAAGATGGAAAAACAAAAACGAATCATAGTGGTGGAATTAATGGTGGCATAACCAATGGAAATGATTTAATAATTCGTGTGTTTATGAAACCAGCTTCTTCAGTGGGTGTAGGTCAAGATACCTATCATTTTAAACATCAAAAAGTTGAAAATTTGAAAATTGAAGGTCGACATGATGCTGCGATTGTTAGACGTGCGGGTATCGTTTTAGAAAATGCTGTGGCTATTGTTTTAGCTGATCTCTTTTTACAACGAAAAGCATACCAATAAAACCATAACTATGGTTTTTTCATTCGAAAGGATTTTATGGTTAAAAAGCTTGAAGACATTAAAGGTGTGGGCCCACAATTAATTAAACAGTTTCGTAAACATGGCATTTGGTCAATCTATGACCTTCTTTTGTGTGTGCCCAAGAGCTATGAAAATTTTTCGTTAACCGATTTAAAAGATGCAAAACATAAAGATACCATCACCACTCAGTGTGTCATTTCATCAGATTTATCATTGAATCGATATGGGAAGATCCCGCGAGTGACTTTTAAATGTCAAATTGATCATGAAATGATTGATATTATTGCTTTTGGGAAGGGATATCTAGTTCAATCTTTTAAAAAGGGTGATCATGTTGTTATCAAAGGGGTGTATAATCTTTATTATCACCAAATCAATGTTTCTTCGATGACAAAACCAGAAAAACGAACTGAGATAAAACCGATTTATGGACTTGAAGGGATTTATGATAAAACCATCACACATATTATTCATGAAATATATAAAAATAATGATGATTCAATCTATGAAATTATACCCGAACACATTTATCAACCTTTAAATTATGTATCTAGAAGTGAAGCCTATCATAAAATTCATTTACCACAAACAGAAAAAGATCTTTATATATCTAAAGCACGCTTAAAATTTGAGGAAGCCTTTTTTCTTCAACTCCGCTGGATGGCAAGCCGGCCAAATCAGATTTTTCGTGAACCTAAAGCATATGATATTACACGTGTTAGATCTTTTATTGATCAAATACCATTTGAATTAACAAAAGATCAAAAAGATACTGTAAATGACATTTTTAGAGATTTCAAAAAATGTGTTGCATCTTACCGCTTAATTCAAGGTGATGTAGGCTCAGGCAAAACCATTGTAAGTTTAATTGCTGCTTATGCGATTATGACTGCTGGAGAACAAGTAGCTTTTATGGCGCCTACTGAATTACTTGTGAATCAGCATTATCAATTTTTTTCGAATATGATTCAAGATTTTACTATTTTACGTCTAACAGGAAGTACGAAACATAAAGAAAAAGAAAAATATAATCTTGAAACAAATCACTATGATATGGTGATTGGGACACATGCCCTCATTGAAGATGATGTGAAATTCAAATCCTTAGGTTTAGTTATTATTGATGAACAGCATAAATTTGGCGTAGAAGCCAGACAACAACTCATTGATAAGGCCAGACATAAAGATGTTTTATATTTGACTGCAACGCCAATTCCGAGAACATTAGCCATGATTTTATATGGAAATTCTCACGTAAGTGCAATTAAAGAAAAACCAAAACAAAGAAAATTGATTGATACTATTCTAATTGATAAAACTCAAATTCAATTGCTAATTGGCGACATAAAATTTGCAATAAATCGAAAAGAGCATGTCTTTTTAGTAGTTCCTGCTATCCATTCAGAATTGATTGGAGATAACATTGATACCGTTTGTGAATGGCTCACAAAAGAGGGGTTTAATCAATTTTTTATCCTTCATGGTGAACAAACAAAAGAACAAAATGACGAGTCTATGAAGTCGTTCATTGAGACACCAGGTAGTATTTTAGTATCAACTTCGATGATAGAAGTTGGGATTGATTTATCAACTGCAACTTTGATGGCAATCTTTTCTGCTGAGCGTTTTGGATTAGCTCAACTTCATCAACTTAGAGGTAGAGTTGGGCGTAGTCATTTAAAGAGTGTTTGCTATCTTGTCTCTAATGAAGAAGATAATGAAAGACTTGAAGTTCTACAGAAAACTCATGATGGATTTAAGTTAAGTGAATTTGATTTAAAACAAAGAGGTCCTGGCGATTTTATTGGTATCGAGCAGAGCGGATTTCCCAATTTTAAATTCTTGGATCTTCAGCAAGATTATGAATTACTTCTACAAGCACAAAAAGAAGTTCTAGAATTACTTGATCAAAAAGATTTCAAAACAAATCCAAAATATCGATACTTAAATCGCTTCATTCATGAAGATATGAAATTATGATATAATGAGTAAATAAAAGTGAGGTATAACTATGATTCGAATAGCAGTTGATGGAATGGGTGGCGATTACGCTCCAGAGCCAATGGTCAAGGGTTCACTCCTAGCACTCGAAAAGTTTGATAACATCGAAATCATTCTCTTTGGCGATGAGCAAAAAATGGCACCTTATTTAGCAAAACATCCAAGATTAACAGTTGTTCATACACCATATTTTTTAGAGATGGGCGAAAAAGATCCCATCAAACAATATCGGACTAATAAAGAAGCTTCGATGTTTTTAGCAATGCAAGCTGTCAAAGATAAAAAAGCGGATGCAATTGTTAGTGCTGGTCCTACACAAGCATTGGTGGTAGGCGGCCATTTTATTGTGAGACGTATGCCAAGCATGAAAAGGGTAGCTATCGCGCCAATTATACCGACGTATGACGGAAGAGGAAGAATTTTACTTGATGCGGGAGCAAATGTTGATTTTAAGCCTGAGCATTTAGAAGAATACGCTATTTATGCATCGATTATGGCAAATCGCGTACTTCACCGCGATAATCCTAAAGTTGCACTAATTAATATCGGAACTGAAGATGGAAAAGGTCGTGATTTTGATAAAGAAACATTTAAGTTATTCAAAGAAAATCCACATATTAATTTTATCGGTAATTTAGAACCCAAAGAAATATTTACGACAGACGCTGATATATTAATTAGTGATGGATTTACGGCGAATATCGTAATGAAGACTATTGAAGGCACAGCCAAAGGCATGGGAATGATTTTAAAACGCGAAATCAAGCGTACATTGATTTCAAAAATTGGTGCTTTATTCATGAAAAAAGCTTTAGCAAATTTCAAGAAATCTATGGATGCATCTGAAATTGGTGGCGCACTACTCATGGGTCTTGATGGAATTGTTATTAAAGCACAAGGTGCTTCAAAAACCAATGGTTTTTACAATGGCATTCGTCAAGCAAAAGAAATGGTTGAAGCAGAAGTTATTCAAAAAGTTGCTGAAATACTCGAGAAAAAGGAAGAGGATCATGCATGAATGCATTCTTAGAAATGTTAGGCATTCCCTATAAAAATATTGAATTATACGAAAGAGCTCTAACTCACTCTTCCTATGCAAATGAAAATCAAGTTGAAAAAAATGAAACTTTAGAATTTTTAGGTGATGCAGTCATTGAACTTCTAATGAGTGACTTTTTGTATCAAGAAAATTTAAAAGATGAGGGCACGATGACAAAAAGAAGAGCTCAAGCTGTTTGTGAAGAAGCTCTTGTAATATATGCAAATAAAATTCAATTGAAAGATTACTTGCGATTAGGTCGCGGAGAACAACAAAAAGGTGCGAATGATGCGATGATTGCCGATGCTTTTGAAGCATTTTTTGGTGCAATTTATTTAGATTTAGGATTTAAATACGCTCAAAAAATGTTCCAAAAACTTATTGTTCCTCATTTAAATGCGATGTGGAACATTAAAGACTACAAATCAATTTTACAAGAATTAATTCAAAGTGGGGCAAAACGTAATATTAGCTATCATATTGTGAAGGAAACCGGTCCATCTCACGATAAATTTTTTGAGGCAGTCGTGAAACTCGATCAACATATTATTCTCGGTACAGGTCAAGGAAAAACAAAAAAAGAAGCAGAACAACATGCTGCAGAAGATGCCTTAAAAAAGGGGAGTTATGATGCTTAAACGATTATATGAAGAATATGATTTGTCCATGGAAAGGATATTGATTAAAGAATATAAAAGATTAAAGTTAACCATGCAAGAAATGACAGTTTTACTTGCTCTCTTTTCCATTTATAAAAAGCGTCGCACATTTAGCATAAATGCGATTAATCGTCGTGTGGAATATTCTATGAATGAAATTGGAAGTATCATAGAAAAATTACTATCAAAAGGCTTTATGACCATCGATCTTGAAAGTAAAGACGATAAAGAGAGAGAAGTCTTCGATCTTAATTTAACATTTGAAAAAATTCAAGAATTGTTTAAAAGCGATGAGCTTGAAAAAAAACGTGCACTTACAGAAAATGAAGTTTCTGAAACAATTAAACGATTTGAACAAGGTTTAGGAAGACTTTTAATGCCTTATGAACTTGAAATGATACGACAATGGTATGATGATCAACGTTATGCCCACCAATCAATCATAGAGGCCATTGATGCAGCACAAGACCGTATGAGTGTAAAATATGTTGAAAAAATTCTCACTCAACAAATTCCAAAGAAAATTGAAATTGATCAAGATGTCGATCAGGCACTCGATGAAATATTTAAAAAAATAAAATGAGCCAAAAAACAGATAAGATTTTTCAAGTGCTTGATCAAATGTTTCCCAATGCCCATGTTGAACTCAATCATCAAAATACATTTGAACTCATTGTTGCTGTTGTATTATCTGCACAAACAACTGATGTTGCTGTTAATTTAGTGACACCAACATTATTTAAAAGATATCCAAATCCAAAAAGTTTGTCTGAGGCGAATATTAATGATGTTGAACAAATATTAAAAACAATTGGACTCTATCGAAATAAAGCCAAAAATATCATTGCTCTTGCATATGATATTCATCATAAATATCATGATGAAGTTCCGAATGAACGTACGAAGCTCGAAGCTTTACCCGGTGTTGGAAGAAAAACCGCAAATGTTGTGTTATCAAATGCATTTAACATTCCTGCTCTTGCAGTTGACACACATGTTGCGAGAGTTTCAATCAGACTTAAGCTTGCAAGCAAAGATGATTCTGTTTTAGAGATTGAACATAAATTAATGAAAAAATTTCCTAAAAATGTATGGACTAAGTTACATCATCAGTTGATATTTTTTGGAAGATACCATTGTTTAGCTCGCGCACCTAAATGCAAAAAATGTCCACTTTATGAATTATGTGGCTATGAAAAAAAGACAACAAATTAAAATGTGTTTAATTTGAGAAAAACTGATTAAAATTTCAAACTTAAAGGCGTTCAAATCGCCTTTTTTATATACTCTATCGTTCATTAAAAGCCATTAACGGCTATAATTGTTTTAAAAAAGGAAAATCAACAATGTACATACAATTACACCAGATTAAGAAACAACTGAACTACAGAAAAACACAGCGTTCATTTGAGACACTCCCATTGGGATCTGCATTGAAGTTTAGAAGAAAAGAACTTAATATGACTTTAGAAGAAACCGCTGAGAAATTAACAAGCATTTCTTACTTATCAAAATTAGAGAATAATTTGATTAAACCAAATATGAAATATATTAAGCTTTTTGAAGAACGACTAAAAATAAAATTTGATCAACACAATTATGACCATAATTATCATCATCAAATAAACCAAGTGTTGTTATCGTTACATCATGATGAAAAGATTGAAGAAGAACTGATTAATCAATATAAGGAAAAACAAAACCATCAAGCATTTCTTTTTATCATGGCATTTTATGTATCTTTAAAGCAATTTGATAAAATTAAGCCTTATTATGAAAACTTAAAATCATACATCCCGAATTTTCAAAATGATGAAACTATTTTATTTCTCACATGCGTCACGACTATTTTGATTTCTGAAGAGCGATTTTTAGATGCTTATGAAGTCACTAAGCTTATCCCAAAACCAGAAGAAGAGAGTATATTAATTGAATCAATTAAATTAAAGAGTCGTTTAAAATGTGTCATCAACTTAATGAGACCATCTGAAGTTGAAAAGATTTATCAACGATATATGATAAATTTACATGTGATGCATGCATTTGACCAACTTTATAAGACTCAAATTGAGTATTTTATATTTAAGACAAGCCAATACAGCATTAAAGACATTGAAGAAAGACTCAATAAAATTCCAAACATGGATTCTTTGGATAGATCTTACATTTTAGCACTTTGTTATTATCATTCAGGTGAGTATAGAAAGTCTCAACTTATTTCTGAGTCTTATATAGATTCTCATGAGAAGTGGTTAATTCTTTATATCATGTCACTTGATCATCTTAATCTTTATGATGATATAAAGAATATCGTTGAACAAAAAGAAGCATTTGAATTTTCTAAGCGATCCGATGATTTGATATTTAAATATATACAGGTTAAATATTTTAGTGACACGAAATGCTTGCTTTCTTATCTAAGAGAACTATTAACGAATCGGTACTTATTAACAGATAATTATCACACACTTTCTTATATTTATAAGGATGCAGCCACTTTATTTGGTCAACATTTTTATTATAAAGAAGCACATCAAACGCTTCATCAGTGGTTTATCGAACAACAATCTTTAACAAAATCCACATAATCTTACAAAAAAAGGCGATGAGCCTTTTCTTTTCGCTTTAACACGTTGACACTCTATTGTATTCATTATATACTATTATAGGCTAGGAGGTATGTGCATGAGAACTAGAAAACTATTGCGCTTAGCCAAGGGATTTTCCATGCTGTTTTTCATTGCAGGATTATTAACAATTATTCATCAATGGACATATTCGAACGTACCCTTGTTTACTCAGTATTTAATTAAAACTTTACTTTCTCATCCTGGAATTGCGGATGGAAATATTGTGGTTGGTGTTGTTCACCTACCAAGTTTTTTAATTACATTTTTCGAACAATCAACAGATATTATGGAAATTGTATTAAGAATTGCATTATCACTTCTCATTTTACAAGTATTTAGATTTTCATTGCGTTTTGTTGAAATGTGGGCGAAGGGTTCACTCTTAGAATCCATGGCTGAAAGAATGCGCATGAAACTCTATAAACATATACAAGATTTAAGTTATCAATATCATAACAATACAGATACTGGCGACTTGATTCAAAGGGTTACCTCA
Organism: Acholeplasmataceae bacterium UBA6181; assembly: GCA_002422135.1. Taxonomy (GTDB): domain Bacteria; phylum Bacillota_I; class Bacilli_A; order Acholeplasmatales; family Acholeplasmataceae; genus UBA6181. Next base: position 23,228 of record DITP01000008.1, on the reverse strand, counting down.
GATGTTGAAACAACAACAAACTTTTTAGCTACGCGTACGCTTGATATCATTCACTTAGGAGCAACACTCTTTTTTGGAGCTTATCAATTGATTCGAATTAACCCTACAATGGTTTGGATTTCACTTGCGATTGTGCCATTTATTGCAACCTCGTCCATCATTTATTTCGTTAAAGTTGATAAAATATTTAAAAAAATCGAAGATACTGAAGCAGATATGATGAATGTCATTCAGGAGAATTTAGCAGGTTCGAAAGTTGTAAGAGCATTTGCGAATGAAGCATTTGAAATTACGAAAATGGAAGATAAAAACACAAAATATCGTGACCAATTAAAGCGAGCTAATAAAATTGTTGCAATCTATTGGGGATCTATGGATTTCATGAGTATCTCTCAATATTTAGTCATCATCGCAATTGGCGTGTATTCTGTTCAAAGACAGACCATGGATGCCGCTGATGTGATTGCATCTCTATCTCTAGTTGGCATGTTAATATGGCCGGTCAGAGGATTAGGGCGGATCATTAATGACTATGGGAAAGCTTTAGTTGCATCAGATCGTATTAATGAAATTCTTGAAATGCCGAGTGAATACTTAATTGATGGCACAATGGAACCTCAAATTAAAGGTGACATTGAATTTAGGGATGTATCATTTAAGTTTTCAGATACAAATGAACACTTGTTAAAAGGCGTTAATTTTCATATAAAGAGCGGACAAACTGTTGCAATTATTGGTCGAACAGGGAGCGGGAAATCAACAATTATTAATTTACTTTTAAAGATGTATGACTACCAAGGAGGAGATATCTTCATCGATGGAATTTCTTTAAGAGATATAAGAAAAAAACATATACGTCAAGAAGTTGGTGTTGTATTACAAGACCCTTTCCTTTACTCAAAAACAGTATTTGAAAATATTGCAATTGCACACAAAGATATCAATAAAGATCGCGTATTTAGAGCAGCTAATATCGCAGCTTTAGAAAAAGATATTAAAACATTTAAACAAGGCTATGACACAATTGTTGGCGAAAAAGGTACAACCTTATCCGGTGGGCAAAAACAAAGAGTAGCGATTGCTAGAATACTTGTTGCCGATAAGCCTATCTTAATTTTTGACGATGCTTTAAGTGCGGTTGATACAAAAACTGATACGATGATTCGCGAAGCATTACAAAATAAAGAATCTAAACAAACCACCATGATTATCACCCATAGAATTACAACAGCAAAAGAAGCTGATCAAATTATTGTATTAGATCAAGGTCAAATTCAAGCGATTGGAACCCATGCTGAACTGAGTAAGCAAAGTGGGCTATACCGTAAACTTTGGGATATCCAAGGTAAACTTGAACACGAGTTTGAAGCACTTTTGAAAGAAGGTGAGTCACATGCATGATGATGTTCAAGATAATGAGTATAAAGTAAAATTAGGGACATGGAAGAAAATTATTTCCGTTATTTTCAAATCAAAGAAACGGATATTTTTACTCATAATGTTTTCTGGAATATTAGCATTTTTAGATGCGATGATTCCGTTACTCAATCGATATGCGATTGACACGTTCTTTATCGAAGGTGAGTATGGAACTTGGCCATATTTTGTAGTTGCTAATATTTTATTAGCTGCAGGCTTTGGTTTAGCTGTTTGGGGGTTTATTTATCAAGCAGGGATTATTGAAGCTGAAACAAGTTTTGAACTTAGAAGACAAGCATTTAAGAATTTACAAAGACTTTCATTTTCATATTATGATAAAACACCTCACGGATGGATAATGGCAAGAATGACTTCAGATGCTAGACGTTTATCACTCATCATTTCTTGGGGATTAGTTGATCTTGTTTGGGCATTCTTATCCATGATTTTCATCTTAATTGTTTTATATATTACTTTCTTTAAACTTGCTTTAATTGTAACAATGGTTTTACCACTTATGTTTTTAGTAACTTATTTCTTTAGAAAAAAGATATTACATCAACACCGGAATGCTAGAAAATATAACTCACAATTAACAGCTCAATATAACGAAGGATTTTTAGGTGCTAAAACCACGAAAAGTTTAAGCATCGAAGAAAGTAATTATCAAGAATTTGAAAGCACTGCAAGATCACTCAAAAGATCAAGTATTAAAGCGGTCATTTCATCAGCATTATTTTCATCAATTTTACTTGTATTGTCATACACCGCAGTCGCAGCTACAATGGTTCAAGGTTCGTATTATTTATTGTTCTTTGAAGCGCTGATTACGATTGGGACACTGCAAATGTTTATCGCATATACAGTTAATTTCTTTGAACCCATTATGTCACTATCTCGAATTGTTTCAGATTTTCAAAATGCTCAAGCATCTGCAGAACGGATTATCAGTTTAATTGAAACAGAACCGGATATTAAGGATTCTAAAGAAGTTGAAGACATTTATGGGACTCTATTTCATGACAAACTTGAAAACTGGGAAGAGTTGAAGGGTGATATTGAATTTAAACACGTATCATTTTTCTATAAAGAAAATGAAGATATATTATCTGATTTTAATTTAACCGTAAAAGCCGGAGAAAGTGTGGCTTTAGTTGGCCACACAGGATCTGGTAAAACAACAATCATAAATTTATTATCAAGATTTTATGAGCCTACCGAAGGATCGATATTGATTGACGGTAAAGACTATCGTGAGAGAAATCTTCATTGGCTTCATAAGCGCTTGGGTTATGTACTTCAAAGTCCGCATTTATTTAGTACAAATGTTTTAGAAAATATCCGTTATGGACGTTTAGATGCAACCGACGATGAAGTGATTGAAGCTTCTAAAATTGTGGGTGTTGACGACTTTGTAAAACATTTAGATCAAGGATATTTAACACATGTTGGTGAAGGTGGTAACTTGCTTTCAGTTGGGCAAAAACAGTTAATCTCATTTGCTCGTGCAATTTTGGCGGATCCAAGAGTTTTAATTTTGGATGAAGCAACTTCATCCATTGATTCTGAATCAGAAGAAGTCATTCAAAGAGCTACTGAGACATTATTGAAAGATCGAACAAGTTTTATTGTAGCTCATCGTTTATCAACAATTATCAATGCGAATAAAATCATCGTTTTGGATATGGGGAAAATCATTGAAATGGGAACTCATGAAGAGTTACTTGCGAAACGTGGTTCATATTTTGAATTATATCGAAATCAATTTTTCCGTGAAAAAGAACATGAATTAGAAACAAAAATTATTTAATCAAGTAAAAGACATTCAAATTATCTATCATAAGATAGAGGTGATTGGATGTCTTTTTTTGTTTGGTTAGGATTTTTATTTACATCTTTATCAGCAAACGTGATATGGAATCAGACTGAAATCGTGGTGCCTTTGCACGGTGATTTTATCACGGCCTTAAATGAAATTGAAGCTGATTTATGGATTAATGGTCTTTATATTGATGATGCAAAAGTAATTTATAGAATTGATGGTGTTGAAAGAACATTTTTATCGACTATTAATACCAGTATTGTCAAAACTTATACACATAAGATTGAAGCATATTTTCCGGATTACGAAATTCGACAAATTATGACAATCAGCATCAAAATCATCGATGACATTCCTCCCATCATTTTAAGTGTTCCTGAACTCAAGGTAAGAATAGGAGAGAAAATACCTAATCTAATCAATGAATTTAGAGCTTCAGACAATTATGATCCGGAAGATTTGCTTAAGATTAATATTGATACGAGCAAAGTGATTGATACAAAAATCGGTATATATCCGATTATTTATCAAGTCGAAGATTTAAGTGGGAATAAGAGTAGCCAAATGACTTGGATTGAATTCTATGATGACATACCACCACAAATTACTTTGATTAAACCCTTAAAACATGATGTTAATCATACTTTTTCATGGCAAACCTATTTTTCAATTACCGATAATTATGACACTTTTCTTACAGTCAATCTTCAATCCACTGTTTTTGAACAAAAAATGATTGGGATATATCCGCTAAAAATCACCGCGTTTGATCAAAGCGGTAATGAGCAAATCATGATGACTACAATCGAGGTTTTTGATAAGACACCTCCAATTTTAGTCATATCAAATGAACGCCCAGATATTCCTTATCAAACTAAGGATATTTCAAGCATTTTAGAACGGTTAATTTTAAAAATTGAAGATAATTTCGATCAATTGACGATGGATCATATTGAAATCATAAGTTCAATTAATACGAATGCAATCGGTACTTATCTCGTAACATATCAGGTCTCAGATACATCAAATAACACTACAAAAATTGACATTAACCTCAAAGTAACGGATCAACAAAAACCCAAAATTATGGTGATTAAGCCACTCATTTTTAATGTGTTTGATCCAAATCCTTTATTTGATGAACATCTTTTGATAGAAGATGATCTATCAGCTAAAGAAAACATTAAACTCGAGATTATTGGATCATTTCAAATGCATAAAGTTGGAAAATACTTGATTACCATAAAAGCTACTGATGAAGCGAAAAACCAAGCAATATTTACAACGTATCTCGAAATTATCGACCATACAGTTCCAGAAATCAAACTGATCCAAGATATTATGATCACACAGTTTAAACCGATTAATTACCGACCATATTTTGAGGTTAAAGATCAATATGATGACGTCGAAGATCTTGAATTTCTGATTGATGACTCTTTAGTCGATTACTTAAATATCGGAGTCTATCCTTTGAGAGTCAAAGTCATTGATCCGTCACTTCACGAAGTTACACTTACTGTTGATGTTATCATCATGGATATTGAACCACCTAAAATCACATTAAAAATCGATGAAGTTATCGATTATCCATACCGAGGGCTACCCATTGATTATTTGTCATATGTTGATCAGGTAAGCGATAATCATGACTTACTTTCTAAAAACGATGTCATCATCATCGGTGAAGTTAATCCAAATCAATTTGGCTTATATCAAATTATTTTTGTGTTAAAAGACATGACTGGAAATGAGACAAAAGAAATATTAGAATTCCTTATCGTCGATCATGAATCACCGAGTATTGCGTTTGATGACTTGGTCATCAATCAATATGAAATAATTGATTTCTTTAAAGGTGTGCAGACCAATGATAATACACAAAATTTAGAGATTACTTATTATCCTAAAGTGGTGGACACATCAAATGCTGGAAGTGTCATCGTCACTTATGTTGTAATTGATGAACGTGGGAATTATGTTATGAAAGACCGCTTGATCACTATTTTAGCTGTTGAAACACCTATACCTTTCAAACAATATTTTCCCGTAATCACGATAATAATCATTGGGTTGTCAACGTGTATTTTTATATACTTTAAAGAAGTAAAACATATGTTTTGACAAACATCATGTATTACATTATAATGACTACGTAAAAATGTTCTTAAAGGAGAGTAATTAACATATGGCTAATGTATTATTAGTTTATTGGAGTGGCACAGGTAATACAGAAATTATGGCAGAAAAGATCAAAGAAGGTCTTGAAAATGCCGGAGCAAGCGTTGATTATCGCACAGTAGATGCTGTTGAACCTAGTGAAATTGCTGACTTCGACAAAATTATTTTTGGATGCCCATCGATGGGTGTAGAAACTCTAGAAGAAGATGAATTTGAACCATTTTTTGCTGAAATTGAAGGATCACTTTCAGATAAAAAAGTCGCATTATTCGGTTCCTATGGTTGGGGCGAAGGCGAATGGATGGATGCTTGGATTGAACGTACAAAAGAAGCAGGCGCAAATCTTTATGATACTGGATTGAAAGTCAATTCAACACCAAGTTCAGATGAAGAAGAAGTTTGTATCGCGTTCGGTGAAGGCTTCGCTAAATTTTAATTAGAAGAAATGCTCATCAGAGCATTTTTTTTATGCGCTGACACACTTAACTTGTTATAATAAGACTAGGTGATTCTATATGTTTGGTATACTCAATCTTCAAAGTTCATATAGTCTTTTAAAATCAACGATTCCTATGGAACAATTGATTTACCATGCAAAACAAAATGAATATGATTTTGTCGCATGCACAGACGACCAACTTTATGGTTTAATGAGCCTTTTTAAGTATGCTAAAATGTATGACATCAAACCTGTTTTGGGTTTAAAACTACCCATACAAGAGGAATTAGCTTCTACACATTTTTTTGTTTATGTGATGAACGAAGAAGGCTATCAAAATCTCTTAAAACTACAATTATTACGCATTGAAAAACCAATAGAACTTCAAGATTTAAAAAATTATCAAGAAGGACTATTTTTTGTAACTGGTGGTAGAGATTCATCTCTCAATCAATGGATAACAAATGATGATTTGGACAAGGCTTTTAGTACATTAAAAACGTATCAGACATTTTTAAATCATATATATATTGGACTTGATTTAGATTCTTTTGATCAAGAAATGAAGGTTGCACCTAAACTCTATGATTTTTCTGAACGTTTAGGACTTAAATTATTGCCGATTCACCAAACCTCCTATCTTAATTCAGATGATAAAGAAACATATGATGCATTATTGAAAATTGGTGGAAGTAGTGAAGAAGTATCTTCTGATTGTAACCATCAGTTTTTAAATAAACGTGATTTGATTTCAATGTATGCAGATTATCCGTTCATTTTTGATAATCTAAGTCAAATCATCTCCAAGATAGATTTTGATTTTAATCCACCTCAATTTGAAATGCCGATTTATCCTGTCAAAGGTGGAAATCAAGAAGAATATTTAAAGTCGTTAGCGATTTTAGGATTAAAAAAACGGTTAAAGAAAATTCCAAAAGCTGATGAAAAACAGTATCAACAAAGATTACTTTATGAACTATCAATCATTCATCAAATGGGATTTGACAATTATTTTTTAATTGTCTATGATTTTGTCAAGTATGCCAAAACAAATGATATTTTAGTTGGCCCAGGTCGTGGCTCTGCAGCAGGATCTTTAGTTGCATTCTGTTTAGGAATCACAGATGTTGATCCCATCACTTATGATTTACTTTTTGAGCGCTTTTTAAACCCAGCGCGTATTAGTATGCCTGATATCGATTTAGATTTTCCAGATAATCGGAGAGATGATGTGATTCGATATGTGGCTAAAACATATGGTCAAGAACATATCGCATCCATTATAACTTATGGAACATTTGCACTCCGTTCTTCAATTCGAGATATTGCGCGTGTTATGAAAATTGACCCTCAAAGAGTCAATGGCATCATAAAAAGAGTGATTAATGATGATGTTGATGAAACTGATTTTGAAACTGTTCGACTTTTAAAAGTAGCGAAATCGATTGAAGGATTACCCCGTCATACTGGGACACATCCAGCAGGTATCATTTTATCTAAACAAAATTTAGCGCTTCATATACCACTACAAAAAGGGCTTCATGACTTTTATCAAACACAATTAGAAGCCAGTGAAATTGAATCTTTAGGCCTGCTTAAAATTGATTTTTTAGGTATTCGTAATCTTACAGTGATCGATGACGTTATTAAAAGCATTGAGAAAAGGGGAAAGAAAGTTAATTTAAATCATCTAGATTTTGAAGATGAAAAAGTTTATTCGTTATTGTCAAATGCCGAAACAACCGGTATTTTTCAACTTGAATCCATGGGGATGCGTACAGCTCTTAAAAAAATTAAACCTCGAACATTTGAAGATATCGTAGCAATTCTAGCCTTATATCGTCCGGGTCCAATGGACAATATTGATACTTATGTTTTAAGAAAAAATGGTTATTCTTTTTCTTACGAACATCCAGATTTAGAACCTATTTTAAAATCCACTTATGGGATTATCATCTATCAAGAACAAATCATGCGTATTGCGCATGAATTTGCTGGGTATACGCTTTCTGAAGCCGATTTACTTCGAAGAGGAATATCCAAAAAAGATCGTGATTATATGGAAAATGAACGCCTTCGTTTTTTAGATCGATGTATGAAGAAGGGCTATAGCCAAGACGTATCAACAAACATTTATGATTTAATTGTTAAATTTGCTGATTATGGATTTAACCGAAGTCATAGTGTCGCGTATGCCATGGTCGCGTATCAAATGGCTTATTTGAAAACAAACTTTTTTTCAATTTTTATGTCAGTACTTATGTCGTCAGTGATTGGAAATGAAGGTTTAACCCTGGATTATATTTCTGAAGTCAAAAAACAAGGCATTTTAATTGAATCACCGGATGTCAATATCAGTACAGATTTATATCAAGTTATTGATCAAAAAATATATATGCCGATCTTATCAATCAAAGGTATTGGTAAATCAACTTATGAAAAATTTGAACAAGAAAGAATTAAAGCACCATTTAAAGATTTTTTAGATTTCAAACGTCGCATGAAAAAAATATTAAATGAAAAAAATATTGAAATGTTGATTCATGCTGGTGCATGTGATGGATTCAATATGAATCATCAAACGATGATGAACCACAAAAGCATGGATGACGTTGGTTATGAAAGCTATATAACAGATTTTGTTATTAAAGATTCGAAAGAATATTCATTTTTAGAATTGGCAAGTTTTGAGAAAGAAGCATTAGGCTATAATCTTAAGTATTTACCAATGAATGTTTATCAAGAAGAAGTTCAAAAACAAAGATTGAATAATTTATCAGTTTTTGAAACAAAGACAGAAGCTGAAGTGCTCGCCTACATAAAAAAAATTAAAACCATTAAAACTAAACAGGGAAAACCAATGGCATTTATAGAATTAGATGATGGAATTACACAAATAGAGGCGACAATTTTTTCAGATACATATCAAAAATTACTCAATTATTTGACAAATGATGTTCAAGTTTTTAAAATGAGAGTTAATGACTATCGTCAAGAGAAATCATATGTCATTGTATCCATTCGAAGAATTGATGCATAAAAAGAAGGTGAACCTATGCGCTTTGATGCTTGGACAGCAGAACAAAAACAAAAATTAGAAGTAGATTACAAATTATTATTTGGTGGACAAATACGTGTATTAAAGCGACTTTTTAGATCAAAAATGGATTCCATTTTGTGTGACGAACTCATAGAAAATGTTTCGATACATCTATTTCGCGTCATTCAAGAACAGCGTTTAATTGAAGCTGAAGCACTTTTAGAACGTATGTTTTTGTCCGAATTGAATTATGATGTTTATTTGTACGAAGAAAACGAGTTGGAACAATTTAGTGCAGATCTATCATTTTATAACAACCATGAATCTGTTCAATTTTATGATATTCGGTTACAAACTGTTTATGATGTTAAACAATTAATTAAATTGATTTTGCATATTGGTGTTCAATATTATAATTATCTAAGTTTGGATGATGAATTCGAAACACATCTTAATGAATATCCTCTCTTATCGGGTTTTGATTTTGGTATTGGAAAAGCACCAGCTGAAACAACTATTCGAGTTCAAAAAATCAATTGATGAAAACAATACAAAGAAAACAAATTTTAACTGCAATTAGAATTGGGCTCGTAGCGAATATCGTACTTGCCCTTTTAAAGTTAATCTTTGGTTATCTTGGGAACGCACAAGCACTTTTCAGTGATGGATTAAACTCAGCATCCGATGTATTGATTAGTGTCATGATGTTATTAGCACTTAGAATCTCAACCAAAAAACCTGATTACGATCATCCCTATGGACATGAAAAATTTGAAGGTCTTGCATATTTTTTATTGGGTATCATCTTTACTGTAACCGCTGGATGGATTTTTATTTCGGGGATTGTGTCGCTTATAGAGTTTTTTATAAATGGCGAAAGTGCTATAGTACCACTTAGTTACACCGTATGGATTGCTTTAATTTCACTGGTCATTAAATTGGGTATTGTCGCTTTATATACAAAGGCTGGTAAAAAAACGAATAGTCCAACTATTAAAGCAGATGTAAAAAACCATTTACTAGATGTTTATGCGACACTCAGTTCACTCATCGGTCTTTCTATTGCACAATTTGGTCTTATTTATTTTGACTATATTGCTTCTATGATTATTGCAGGATTTATTTTCAAATTAGCCATTCAAATACTAAAAGAATCTATTTCATATTTAACGGATCAAGCACCTGAACAAAAAGATATTCAAAAAGTTTATGATGAAATATTTAAAGTTGATGGCGTCTTATCCATTGATGATTTAAAGGTTAGAAATCACATGATTCAGCAATATGTAGATGTTGAAATCGGTGTTTTATCTAGTCTTACTCTAAAAGAAGCACATCATATTGCAGAGAAAGTGCATCATCATGTGGAAAATTTATTTCCCGAAGTTATTCATTGTATGGTCCATGTTAATCCGCATAAAAAAAGCCAATCCTAAATGGGTTGGCTTTCATTTCTTATTTCTTTTGTACTCTGATCTTCTTTAATTTTGCAAAATGAGGAAGACCATCAACAAGTGGTGCTTTTGATTCACCTTGAATCAATGGGAGCGCATAATCAATGTATTCTTGAGTCATGCCTTTACCATCGGGTAAAATCCATTCAACTGGAACTTTTTGTTCATGGTTTGCTGCTAATTTTAGTGGCAGTAAAACATATTTTATCTTATATGGATAACTTGAAATACGTTTAAATCCGATCATTTTATCAGTGGTTCCATTGATGGCTGCTCTTACGGCTTTTTGACCCGATTTAAATGCTTCTTCCACATCGACTTTAGAAGCTAGGTGAGCAGCAGATCTTTGCAAAAGAGAAAATTCAATGGCACGAACTTTCGCTTTTGTGCGTTTTTGGATTTCATCAGCAAGAACTTGTGCAGTTCCGCCTAATTGTGCATGACCGAAAGCATCCTTTTTGAGTTCTTGGAAAAGTTCAGGAATATATTTACCATCTTTTGTTTTAATACCTTCACTGACAGCAACAATAACTTTATTCTTTTCAGCAATTAGTTTTTGTACTTGAACAAAGAAATCATCAAAATCAAAAGGTAGTTCTGGTAAATAGATAAGATCTGGACCTTGACCTTTTAGTTGAGCTAAAGCAGCTGAAGCTGTTAACCAACCTGCATTACGTCCCATGATTTCTACGATTGTAACCATTTGTGTGTCATAAACAGTTGCATCATGATAGAGTTCCATCAATGTGGTTGCAACATATTTTGCTGCACTCGCATATCCCGGGGAATGATCTGTTCCATTCAAGTCATTATCAATTGTTTTAGGTACACCAATAACGTTACAATCGAATCCAGACTTTTTAAAGAATTTACTAATTTTGTTACAAGTATCCATGGAATCATTTCCGCCATTATAAAAGAAATAGCGAATATTATATTTTCTAAATACTTCGAGTAAACGTTGATACTCTGAGTCATCAACTTTTGGATTTTTAAGTTTATAACGTACACTTCCAATAGCAGATGAAGGTGTGTTTTTTAGAAGTTTTAATTGTTCGATATCTTCTTGTTTAATATCATAAAAATCTTCATTTAAAATACCTTTGATACCATGGACGGCTCCATAAACTTCGGTGATATTTTCTTGTTTTAATGCTTCAAGAAATACACCAGCTGCACTTGAGTTAATGACTGAGGTTGGACCACCAGATTGTCCAAGAAGTGCTGCTCCTACTAGATTTTTCATGTTTTTTCACCATACTTTCACATTTTTCCATCATCATTCTATCACAGTTTTGCAAAATATGCTTTTAATAGTTCGATAAAAACGATTTCATAATGGGTTTACAGGTAACACCATTCAAAATATAGATTATATATGATATAATACTTTCGATGTACGCTTGTTCAAAGGAGATTGAAACGATGAAAATTGGCGTATTAACTTCTGGTGGCGATGCTCCGGGAATGAATGCTGCAATTCGTGCAGTTGTTCGTGCTGGAATTAGCAGTGGCCATGAAATATACGGGATTAAAGATGGGTATCAAGGATTAATCCAAGATCAAATGGTTTTACTTGATTCACATAGCGTTTCTGGAATGTTATCTTTAGGTGGAACATTTCTTGGAACTGCACGTTCTCAAGAGTTTCTACAAGAAGAAGTGCGATTGATCGCTGTTGGGAATTTAAAAAAACGTGAGATTGATGCATTGATTGTTATTGGCGGTGATGGAACTTATCGTGGTGCCATGGAATTATCAAAACTAGGAATTAAAACGATAGGTTTACCTGGAACGATAGATAATGATATCGCAGGAACCGATTATACGATTGGTTTTCATACAGCTGTCGAAACTATCGTCGATGCCATTGATAAACTTAGAGATACATCAACTTCTCATCAACGATGCAGCATTGTTGAAGTGATGGGAAGATATTCAGGAGATTTAGCATTATTTGCTGGTATATGTGGCGGGGCAGAATTTATTATTACACCTGAAAATCCAATGGATAAAAAAGCTATCATCAAAAAACTTAAGGATCATAAAGCGCAAGGTAGAAGACATGCGATTATCGTAATCACTGAGAAAATTATTGATGTCCACGCTTTTGCTAAAGAAATTTCCGAGGAAAGCGGATTTTCTTCACGTGCAACTGTTTTAGGTTATATCCAGCGTGGAGGTTCACCTTGTCCAGAAGACCGTATCTTAGGGTCAAGAATGGGTGCTTATGCCATTGATTTATTAAACCAAGATATTTATGGTGTATGTGTTGGTGTTCGTGACTCTAGAATGGTTCATCTTCCATTCGCTAACGTGGTGGGTCAAAAGAAACCTAAAAATGAATTATATAGTTTGGTTACAAAAGTTTCATCATGAAACGGTTAATATAAAAATTTAATTATAGAAAGGAATTGACCATGACAAAGTTTGTATATTTGTTTAAAGAAGGTAATGCTTCGATGCGTAATCTTCTCGGCGGTAAAGGCGCTAACCTTGCAGAAATGACATCGTTAGGATTACCTGTACCCCAAGGTTTTACTGTAACAACCGAAGCTTGTATTGATTACTATCGTCGTAAAAAAGTAATCGCTCCAGAAATCATTGAGCAGATCAATGAAGCATTAGCTAAGACTGAAATAGAAGCAGGTAAAAAATTCGGAGATTCTAACGATCCATTCTTAGTCTCTGTACGTTCAGGCGCAAGAGCATCAATGCCAGGTATGATGGATACTATTTTGAACTTAGGTTTAAATGACGTATCTGTAGAAGGGTTAGCAAAATTAACGAATAATCCTCGTTTTGCTTATGACTCATACCGTCGTTTTATGCAAATGTTCTCTGATGTAGTAATGGATATTAGCAAAGACAATTATGAAGAATTATTAGAAGAAATGAAGCATAAGAAAGGTGTTGAACTTGACACTGAACTTGATGCGAATGATTTAAAAGAACTCGTTCGTCAATACAAAGCTAAATATTTAGAATTAAAAGGCGAATCATTCCCACAAGATCCAAAAGTGCAGTTAATTGAAGCAATCACTGCTGTATTTAGATCATGGGATAACCCACGTGCAAATACATACCGTCGTTTAAATCATATTCCATACGAATGGGGTACTGCCGTAAACGTTCAAGGTATGGTGTTTGGTAACATGGGTGATGACTCAGGTACTGGTGTTGCGTTCTCAAGAAACCCATCTGATGGGACTGACGAATTATACGGTGAATACCTATTTAATGCACAAGGTGAAGACGTTGTTGCTGGTATTCGTACACCAAAACCAATTTCTGAGCTTAAGAAGGACAATCTTGAACTTTACAATCAATTCCATGATGTTGCTAAAAAATTAGAAGCACATTATCGTGATATGCAAGATATGGAATTCACGATTGAACGCGGCAAGTTATACATGCTTCAAACAAGAAATGGTAAACGTACTGCTCAAGCAGCATTAAAGATTGCCATTGATCTTGTTAAAGAAGGCGTATTAACTGAAAAAGAAGCTTTATTAAAAGTTGAACCTTCACAATTGGACGCATTATTGCATCCACAATTCAATCCAAAAGCACTACAAGCTGCTAAAGTGATTGCTACTGGCTTGAATGCATCACCTGGTGCTGCAACTGGTCGTGTTGTGTTTACTGCTGAAAGAGCGAAAGAATTGAAGAAGGCTGATGGTCTTCCTGTCATTTTAGTTCGTCAAGAAACATCTCCTGAAGATATCGAAGGTATGATTGTATCATCTGGTATTTTAACATCAAGAGGTGGTATGACTTCACATGCTGCAGTAGTTGCTCGTGGCATGGGTACATGCTGCGTTGCCGGAGCTGGTTCAGTACACGTTAATGAAAAGAAAAAGCAATTTGAAGTGAATGGCGAAATTTTCCACGAAGGTGATTGGATTTCATTAGACGGTTCTACTGGTAAGATTTACGGCCAAAAAGTAGATACTCAAGATGCAACATTCTCAAAAGATTTCGAAACACTTATGGCTTGGGCTGACAAATATAGAGCATTAAAGGTTAGAGCTAACGCTGATAACCCAAGAGATGCAAAAGTCGCTTATGGCTATGGTGCACAAGGTATTGGTTTATGCCGTACAGAACATATGTTCTTTGAAGCTGACCGTATTCCTGCTGTTCGTGAAATGATCGTTGCGAAAAACTTAGCAGAACGTGAAAAAGCTTTAGCGAAACTTTTACCAATGCAAAGAGAAGATTTCATCGGTTTATATAAAGAAATGAAAGGTTACGCTGTAACTATTCGTTATTTAGACCCACCACTCCATGAATTCTTACCAACTGATCCAAAAGACATCGAAGCACTTGCTAAAGAAATGGGTCTTAAAGTTGAAACACTACAAAATACGATTGATGAACTTCATGAAACTAACCCAATGTTAGGTCACCGTGGTGTTCGTTTATCAGTGACATATCCTGAAATTGCGAAGATGCAAACTCAAGCGGTCATTGAAGCTGCAATTGCTGTCACTAAAGAAGGTATGAAGATTGTTCCAGAAATCATGATTCCTTTAGTCGGTGAAGTGAAAGAACTTCGTTATGTGAAAGAAGTTGTCGTTGCGACTGCTGATGAAATCATTAAGAATTCAGGTGTAGAACTTGAATATAGCGTAGGAACCATGATTGAAATCCCACGCGCAGCATTAACTGCTGATGACATTGCTAAAGAAGCTGAATTCTTCAGTTTTGGTACAAACGACTTAACTCAAATGACATTTGGTTTCTCACGTGATGATGCTGGTAAATTCTTAGCTGAATATTATGATAAGAAGATTTTTGCGAGTGATCCATTTGCCCACATCGACCAAATCGGTGTTGGTAAACTCATGAAGATTGCCGTTGAACTTGGACGTAAAGAAAGACCAAATCTAAAACTTGGTATTTGTGGCGAACATGGTGGAGACCCACTTTCTGTTGAATTCTGTCATGAAATCGGATTAGATTACGTATCATGTTCACCATTCAGAGTACCAATCGCAAGATTGGCTGCTGCACACGCAAATATTAAGAATCCTCGATAAGTTAAATTTAGAGACGCTTTATGCGTCTCTTTTTTTTCGTGTGAACGTTCTCATCTAAAAATATCATAGTATTTCATAGCGTTTTGTCGTAAAATAGATATGGTAAGTCGTTCAAATGGGAGGTTAGTCATGCTCGTTGGTCAAGTTACATACTCAGATTCTTTAATGTTTGTTTTTGGTGGACTCGCACTCTTTTTATTTGGTATTAATTTGATGAGTGATTCTTTAAAAGCGGCTGCAGGAAATAACTTAAAATCTATTATTGAAAAAACAACGAATACACCATTAAAAGGAATTTTAGTTGGGATTATTTTAACTGTTTTAATTCAATCATCTTCTGGAACAACAGCACTGATGATTGGTTTACTGCGTGCTGGATTAATGACTTTACCACAATCCGTTGGACTAATCATGGGTGCGAATATTGGGACAACCATCACGGCATTTATTATTGGGCTACCCATTGCAGATTACGGATTATTCATATTATTTGTCGGTGTGGTCATGACGTTTTTCAAAAGTCGAAGAGTTCACCATATCGGCGGTGTCTTAGTCGGTCTTGGAATGTTATTTGTTGGACTTAATACGATGTCAGATGGCCTAAAGCCACTAGCAAGTACACAACTTGCAGAAGATATGTTTCACACATTTTCAACCAATTGGTTTTTAGGAACAATCTTTGGTACCGTATTTACGGCATTAGTACAATCTTCATCGGCAGCTATTGGGGTCTTGCAGAAACTATATGCTATTAATGCTGAAGGTATTGAGTCTATTACTTTAAATGGCGCGATTCCTATTTTACTTGGTGCGAATATTGGAACTACAATTACTGCATTTTTAGCATCACTTGGTGGTAACATCGAAAGTAAACGTGCATCCTTTATACATATCATATTCAATGTGATTAGCGCATTATTCTTTATTATAATTTTGATTCCATATGAACATGCAATCGCATGGATAGAGCTTAAATTCTTAAAGCCTTATTCGATGCTCACGATTGCGTTTGCTCACGGATTCCAAAACTTGATTATGACATTTATACTATTTTGGTTTATTCCAAAACTGATTAAGCTTTCCAAACTTGCCATCAAAGATCACAGATTGAACCAACTTCCAGAAGAAGTGTTTGATGAAAAGTTGATTTCAGAATCTCCAGTTTTAGCGCTAGAATTTGTTAAGAAAGCTCTTTTATACATGGGGTCAGTTGTGCAGGAATATTTCGATATTGTAAGAACATATAGTTTTAAAGAAGATTCCAAACTGGTCCAAGAAGGCTATACGCATGAAATGATATTGGACACTTATGATCAGAAACTTCATGACTATTTGATCAAGATTGCCGGAGCAGGTATTTCTGATCATGATTCTATCAAGTTATCACGGGACCTCGATACGATTAAAGATTTTGAAAGAATTGGTGATCATTTAACCAATATTATTGATTTTTTCCAAGAACGTTATTTAGAATCTCAACTTCTATCAGCTGATGGATCAAGTGATTTACAAGAGATTTATGATGTGCTAGATCGTATGATTAAAAACACATTAGAAGCTTTTAATCATCAGGATATCGAACTGGCTAAACTCGTGATCATAGATGAAGATTTAGTGGATGAACTCGAAGAAAAATTTAGATATCGTTATATCGAACGATTAAAAAATAAAGAAGTTACTTTTGTTAAAGCTGCAAACTATCCAGATATTTTATCTAACCTAGAACGTATTGGTGACCATTTGATGAACGTTGCTTCATCGGTGATTGAACCATTGTATGTTCCACAAAGCGTGATTGTACCAAAACCAAAAGAAGTCGATCGAGATTTATAAGGAGTCCTATGTTTGATTTAAAAGCGCCTTATACACCCAAAGGGGATCAAATCCAAGCGATTGAAACCTTAAAATCAAATCTAGACAATGGCATCAAAGAACAAATATTACTTGGAGCAACCGGTACAGGTAAAACTTTTACCATGGCGAATATTATCCAAAAAATTCAAAAGAAGACTTTGATTCTAGCCCCTAATAAAACTTTAGCTGGACAGCTCTATGGTGAGCTTAAAGCTTTTTTTCCTAATAATCGTGTGGAATACTTTATATCATATTATGATTATTATCAACCAGAAGCTTATGTCGTTTCTACGGATACATATATCGAAAAAGATTCTTCGATTAATGATGAAATTGATGAAATGCGGCATAGTGCAACCTCAAGTTTACTCGAACGAGATGATGTCATCGTTGTGGCATCTGTTTCGTGCATCTATGGGATAGGTGATCCAGTCGATTATCAAAATTCGATGATTTCACTTAGAACGAATGAAACATATGGTCGAGATAAATTTATTAACAAACTTGTAGAACTCACTTATACACGAAACGATATTGATTTTCATCGCGGAACATTTAGAGTTAGAGGAGATTCTGTTGAGGTAATCCCAGCCTATGAAAGAGCCTTAGGTATTCGTGTTTCATTTTTTGGGGATGAAGTTGAAGAGATTAAACGTTTTGATGTCACTACGGGACAAGCTGTTGAACAGCTTAACTATGCTTCAATTTTTCCGGCATCACACTTTATGACAGATAAAGATAAATTAAAAGAAAGCTTAAGACGTATTCATAATGAACTCCAAGAACAACTCGCTTATTTTAAAGGCGAGAATATGTTACTTGAGGCTCAACGAATTGAACAAAGAACAAGGTATGATATGGAAATGCTTGAAGAAATTGGGATTTGTAGTGGTATTGAAAACTATTCGAGACACTTGTCACTTCGCGGTCCAGGTGAAACACCTGCAACACTCATCGATTTTTTTGGTGACGATTTTTTAATGATCATTGATGAGTCACATGTCACCATTCCACAAGTAAGAGGAATGTATTTTGGTGATAGGTCTCGTAAAACAACCCTTGTAGAATATGGTTTCAGATTACCTTCAGCGCTTGATAATCGACCACTTCAATTCGATGAATTTGAGCAAAAAATTAATCAAGTTATTTATTTATCAGCTACCCCAGGTGATTATGAACTTAATAAAGGAATTCCAATCGTTGAACAAATTATTCGACCAACGTATTTATTAGATCCTGTGATTGAAGTAAGAAAAACTGAAGGGCAAATTGATGATCTCTACTTTGAAATTAAGAAGCGGATTGAAAATAATGAACGTGTTTTAGTCACGACCTTAACCATTCGTATGAGTGAAGATTTAACGGCATATTTCAAACAATTAGGACTCAAAGTTGCTTATCTCCACAGTGAAATCAAGAGCTTAGATCGAATCACTATTTTAAGAGACTTAAGACTAGGCAAATACGACATGTTAATCGGAATTAATCTTTTACGTGAGGGACTCGATTTACCAGAAGTTTCACTTGTTGTCATACTAGATGCAGATAAACAAGGATTCTTAAGAAGTGAACGCAGTTTAATCCAAACGATTGGACGGGCTGCTAGAAATCAAAATGGCATGGTCATCATGTATGCGGATAAGATGAGTGATGCGATGACTTACGCAATCCATGAGACGAATCGACGCCGAAAAATTCAAGAAACATTTAATCTTAAATACAATGTTACACCCATTACTGTACAAAAAGATATTCGCGCAAATATAAGTATTAAAGAAGACCTCATAGAAGAAGATAAGAATTATCAAAAGATGACTAAAAAAGATCGTCAGAAGATGATCGATGAACTTGAAAGCGAAATGCGCTTGGCGGCTAAAAATCTGGATTTTGAACGTGCAGCAGAACTTAGAGATTTAATTTTTGAAATAAAATCCGAGGACTAATATGGATAAAGAGTTAGTAATGATTAAAGCTATTATTAAGGCTGATTACGAAAGACATATTAAAAGATTTGAGACATCAAAAGAAATGAGTGATATTCTTTTTCTCGGAGATTCCATCATGGCTTACGCACCACTAAAGAAAATGGGCTATCAAGAAATTTTAAATCAGGGAATACCTGGAGATACAACGTTAGGGGTTATGAATCGATTGTCTTATGTGTATCAGGCTAAACCCAAGATTGTATTTTTACATATTGGATCGAATGATTTAGTTTTAACAGAACATGATGAACATCAAATTATCCTTAATATTCAAAAAATCGTTCACGAACTTAACACACGCCAAATTAAAGTGTACTTATTAAGCATTACACCGGTTTTAAGCCATCACACTAAAACAAATCAAACCTATGTTAAAAACCGCACAAATGATAAAATAAACCATTTAAATGACATCATGAGAAATTTAGATGGCATCGAACTGTTTATCGATGTTAATGAGATACTTAAAGACAAAAATCATCAACTTCATGAAAATTACACCACAGATGGTGTTCATTTAAATGATTTAGGTTATGAACTCTTTTTTCAAGAATTGAAACCATGGATCATGATTGATAAAAACGAAAGGCCAAAGTTGGCCTTTCGTTTTACATGAGAAATAGAATGGATTATGTTATCATAAATTTGGAGTTGATTATATGAACGCAATGAATCTTTATAAAGCTGGTTTATCGAATTATATTTTAAATACACCCAATAAAAATGTGATGGTTGCTATTGACCATTTTGAACAAGCAGCCATGCAGGGTTATGCAGATGCTTATTATTTTTTAGGTCGATTTTATGGTTTAGGTGATGGTATTTCTTTAGACTTAGAAAAAGCAATGGAACTTTACCAAAAAGGTGCATCCTTAGGTAGTGCAAAGTGTGGCTATGCTGTTGGGCTTATGTTCCACAGTGGAAGTGGAAGAGAAAGAGATGAAGACTTAGCACGTTCCTATTTCAAAAAGAATTATGAAGTCTTACTGTCAGAAGCTAATCATCAAGATCCAGTCAGTATCCATATTCTTGGCACCTACTATTATTATGGATTTAATGTTCAACGTTACGTATTTAAAGCAATTGAATGGTTTTTAAAATCAGCCAAACTTGGGTATAGTGATTCTCAATATATGCTTGGTATGATTTATGAAACCATTGGTCATGATGAAAAACAAGCTGAAACAGCTGAATATTATTATGAACTTGCTGCTAAGCAAGAACATCCTTATGCACTCTATGCCTTAGGAGTGAATGCACTAGAACGTAAAATATGGCCGAAAGCTATTTTTTATCTTGAAAAAGCAGCGAAACAAAATTATGCACTCGCCGCTTATACACTCGCATTTTATTATCACGAAAAGGAAGAAAAACATCCACTAAAAGCATTTGAATGGTTTATGGTTGCTGCCAAACAGCATCATACGGAATCTGAATACTACGTAGGCCTTTATTATCAATTAGGCAAAGGTGTTCAAAAAGATTTGGATCAAGCTGTTTTTTGGTATGAAAAAGCCGCACTTAAGAAAGATAAAAATGCATTGTATCACTTAGCCATGATTTTAATTAAACATGAAGATCGTGATATGAATACTGTTTCAAAACTTTTAGAGCAAGCTGCGTCCCTCGATCACCCTCATGCACAGTATAACTTAGCGGTGATGTACCAAAAGGGTGATGGTGTTAAAGAAAACGCTAAGAAAGCTCTGTTCTGGTATGAAAAAGCCGCACAAGCGAATTTAGCAATTGCACAATATAATTTAGGTATGCTATATTTTGAGGGTGCTGTTGTTGAAAAAGATGAAGAAAAAGCAAGAGAATTGTGGCAAAAAGCCGCAGATCAAGGCTTGGAGGTTGCAGTGAAACTCATGTATTCGATTAATAATTATGAGAAACTGCAAAAAAGCACATGGCAATCATAAAAAAAATATATGTAGTTATGGGATTTGTTTGGTATGGCTTTATCAATTATCTAAGCTATAATCGAATTGAATTTGTAGCACCAATTGGAATGAAAATTTTATATTCAATTGTTTCATTTATTTTATTATCCTATATCTCATTATCAATTTTATTTACACACAAACTCTATAAAAAAGACTTTCATGAATTGAAATTATCGACGAAAATTATGTTTATACTTGGAATAGTTATAGTTCCACTCATTAGTCTTTATTATTGAGAAACAAAAGGACCCTCAAGGTCCTTATTTTTTTTGAGTTGCGGATAATTTCACGATTTCTATTAAAATTTTTACTGCTTGGTGCATTTGCTGAATCGATGCGAATTCTAAGCGACCATGGAACTGATAACCACCTGTCCCCAAATTAGGACATAAAAGGCCTTCATAGGTTAATCTTGCGCCATCTGTACCTCCACGAATTGGTGATGCAAAAGGTGTGATACCTGCATTTTTTGTCGCTTGTTCTGCGAGTTCGATGATATACATATGATCCTTAAGTTTTTCATACATATTAAAATAACTATCCTTAATAACTAAACTTACTGCTTCATATTCGTATTTATCGTTCATATAATGCATAATGCGCATAAAATCTTTCTTTTGTAAATCGAACCTATTTAAATTATGATTTCGAATAATATAATTGCTGAATGCTTTTTCAACTTCACCTTTCAAACCCGTTAGATGATTAAAACCTTCGTAGTTTTCGGTGAATGCTGGATTGTAAAATGCTGGAAGAAGTGAGTGAAATTCCATTGCTAAATGAAGTGCATTCACCATTTTAAGTTTAGCTGAGCCTGGATGAATACTTTTACCAATAAATGATATTTTTGCAGTTGCAGCATTAAAATTTTCATATTCAATGCCACCAACTTCACTGCCATCTGAAGTGTATGCAAAATCTGCTTTAAAATAATCATAATCAAAGTGATCAGCACCCTCACCAATTTCTTCATCAGGTGTAAAACAAATATAAATATCACCATGGGGTTCATTTGGGTTTTCAACAAAGTAACGTGCAAGTTCCATAATTTCAGCAACACCACACTTGTCATCCGCACCAAGTAAAGTATTTCCATCCGTAACGATGATATCATCACCAATGACACGTAATAAACTTGGGAATTCATTGGGATGCATCGATATTGAATCATTCAGCTTAATGGTTTCGCCTTGATAATTTTTTATGATTCTTGGATTAACATGTGCTCCTGGAGCATCTGGTGATGTATCCACGTGCGCGATAAATCCTAACGCGCGCACATTTTCTTTATTCTTTGGAATTAAACCATAAACATAACCATATTGATCGAGGTGTGATTCAATCTTCAATTCTTGTAATTCTTTTAATAATAAGCGACTTAAATCTTTTTGTTTTTCCGTTGAAGGATGAGTGTGCGTTTCATGATCTGATTGTGTATCGATTTTTACATAACGCAAGAAACGCTCAATTAGATAATCCATGTATGTGTTACTCCTCTCGTTTTCTCGGTTCTATTATACTTAAATTCAAAATATTTCACAAGAGATTAAAAAAATTAAACAAAAAATAAATATTTTTAATTTTTTATAAAAAAAGCATTGACAATATTAAAAATGTTTAATATAATTAATGTGTAAATTAAAAAAATAAATAAAGGCCGTGATTAAATGACACAATATGAAGTACTTAATCAACTTGAACAAAAGAAGATTCATATAAAGCAAGCATATCAAATGCTATATAAAAAACAAAAGGAACGAAAACCAAGACGTGCATATTTTGTGAAAATAAGTATAAGGATTCCTGAAGAAAAGGGCATCAATACACTATTGAAAGTATTGTTATTCTTACCTATTCCTTTATGGATTGTAAAACTTGTTTTAAAAAAACGTGGAAATCAAAAGTTATCTGATGAAATTCCAATTACATTTAAAGAAATGTTGGACCTTGTGATGATTAGAGGATCAAAAGTGGATGTCAAAACCCATGATCATGTGAAAGTATTAATTAAAACTATATAAAAGCAACCGGTAGATAAGTCAA
>DITP01000039.1 GCA_002422135.1 Acholeplasmataceae bacterium UBA6181 | reverse complement strand
AATCAATCAGTCACAGAATAAAAAAAGGGATTAATCCCTTATTCTGCAAAACGATGGGCAATTGAACTTGCAGCTGCGGCAGCAATCGCGCCAATAATGTCATCTAAAAATGTATGACATATACCTTTAGCTTTTCCTTTTTTATCGATAATACCAATAATTCCGGGTTTCAATTTATCAATATAACCAAAATTGGTAAATCCAATCGATCCATAAACATTAACAATGGCTAAAGCTAAAACTTCATCGACACCATAAAGTCCATAATCATTTAATAACATACTGGCAAGCGGTTCTGAAAGTAACCCTTTTTCAGCTAACACATCTAATTCAATACCTGTTAATGCGGCATTTTGAACTTCTCTTTTCATAATGACTTTCTTTACATGTTCTAATGCATCTTCATACGCTAAGTTGGGTAAATATTGACGTTGTAAACCCAATGTAAGTTCTGCAATATCTTTTAGCTCAACGCCTCTTTCTTGTAAACGTTTAACGACGATATCATATTTTTTAGTGTCATTTAAGCGGTTTTCTTCAATTCTTTGTTCATTCATTTTATACACTTCCTTTAACTAATTTTCTGATGGGTAATCTTTATTATAACATATCAAAGATGAATAAACATGGTATTGCTTAAATTTATAAATAAAACTATAATGAAATAAAGAAAGGTATGGTGAACCAATGGATAAACCTGTGATTGCACAAAAAAAGCCTTATGCAGTGGATTTAAAAAAAGGAGAAAAATATTTGTTTTGCGCATGTGGAAAAAGTCATAATCAACCTTTTTGTGATTTAGAGTCGCATAAAGGCAGTGGGATTGTACCTAAACACTTTAGTGTCGAAAAAGATGGCACTTATTACCTTTGTGGTTGTAAGCATTCTAAAAATCAACCATTCTGCGATGGTACGCACAAAAATTTATAAGAAATAAGGATTAGCTGCTAGCTAGTCCTTATTTTATAAAACGTCCGTAAGTATAATCCTTCACCGGATTATTTTTTTCTTTAGCAAAAGATTGATAAAACTTAATAATATCTTTTGTCTGTTTGGCATCTTCAATCGTAAAATCAAGACGTAGTCCTTCAAGTTTAGATTGTCTTAATTCTTCAATATATTGAAACAAATGAATTGGTTTTGAATGTAAAATTCGTAAATGGCAACTTCCATCATGCAACAATGGATATTTTTGATTGAGTCGATCTTCTAATGCATATTGATTTTTTTCACATAAGTGACAATGTGGATTAGTTTTAAATGTTTTAGCAATTGGACAATATTTCGTTAACATTAAATCTGCACGTCCATATACGATTAAATCCACTAGAGGTATTACATGGAACGTTTGTTCGAATAATTCTATAAATTTGAAAACTCGATCTTTTGAAACTTCATAAGCGAGTGTAATAACTTTGAAACCTAATCGGAATAAAGTATAGGCACTATATATATTGGTCACATTTAAAAATTGATCGCCATAGAGATCAAAGTTATTTGATTTTAATAAAATTGAACCGATATCATGGACATAAGATGAACCCTCAATCGTCTTCTTTTGATCGGTTTGAATGCGACGTTGACTAATTTTATCATGCATTCGCATATCTGAAATTTTCAGTGTGTCTTCTATCAGTATTTCATCAACACCACATGCTAAAGCTGCTTCATATTGTTCTTTTGTTTTAACTTTCACTTTAAATGTTTGTGGAGATACCTCAAGTTTTAATGGTTCAAATTCAATATCGACAATCCGTTTGTCTTGATATTTGAGTGTTTTTAATTCAATCAATGCATCAATCGCATCTCTCTTGAGTTGATTAATCATTTTTACAGGAATAAATACATCTTGATCGTAATCTATTTTTAATGATTTAAACTCAAAAGGCGTATTTCCCAATTTTTGAAATCTTAAATTAATCTCGTCAAACGATGTTGGATTCTGGTGTGCTTTTTCAATGAGATCAGCAGAGGATTTGTTAATCATATGGATTCCATCATTTATTTCAATGGACAATGGATGACCAACTTTTGCAACTACTTTACCTTCAATGAAAACACATTTAAAATTTTCGGATAAATATGATAAATCATCATTTTCGATTGTGATATCTGTTGTTTTTACGACCAAAGAGCCCACTGGAATAATGTCTTTTACATCTAATTCGATGATTTCATTTGTTTTTGCTTCTTTTACTAATTCATTTTTTTGATGAATTCGTGACACGATGTCCCCATAGGGTTCATTCGATAAAATGCGATATCCATCACCAATGCGGATGGGCTCTTCAAGTAAGATTTTAACTCTATTTCTTTGATATCCTATCACTTTTCCTAAAGGAACACCCATATGGCTTTGAAATTCACTATTATTAATCAATCGAGGAACTTCATCTAATACAAAACCCTTCGTAAATGATCGATTAAAAACACGGGTTAATCGACCAACGTCTTTAGTTGAATCATATGATTTTTGATTAAAATAATGATCAATAGCATGTCTGTAAGCTTTAACTGTCTCGATGACATATTCTCTTTTACGCATTCTTCCTTCAATTTTAAAGGAATCAATTCCAATTTCAATGAGTTCATCGATATGATCAATGGTCATTAAGTCTTTCGTAGATAAGAGATAAGATGCATCTTGTATCTTTTGTTGATCTTTGTATAGTTGGTAAGGTAGTCTACAAGGTTGAGCACATTCCCCACGATTTCCAGATCTTCCGCCAATCATGCTGCTCATCAAACAATTACCAGAAAAAGACACACATAAAGCACCATGAATGAATACTTCAAGTTCTATATCAACTTCTTTTTTAATTGCTTTAATGGTTTGTATCGATGTTTCTCTTGCGAGGACAATGCGTTTTACACCTAAAGATTTCAACATTTTTACTTGATGCAAGTTATGCGTATTAAATTGTGTTGATACATGAATTTCCGTATCCGGATAACGTTTTACAAATAAATCAATCATCCCTAAATCTTGGATAATCAATGCATCAACTTTGTGTTTCACCAAAAAATCAGCATATTCAATCAAATCATTAACTTCATCATCAAACACTAGTGTGTTAATCGCAACAAAAACTCGAACTCCTCGAATATGTGCATAATCGATGGTTTCGATCAATTCTTCATCACTAAAATTATTGGCATACGCTCGTGCTCCAAAACGTTTGCCTGCAAGATAAATCGCGTCAGCTCCTGCATTAATTGCACCTATCAGTGCATCCTTATGACCAGCTGGCGCGAGTAATTCAACTCTTTTCAAATGACACCTCATCAAATGGATAAATGAAATTCGTTAGTTTTTCACTTTCTTTCCATAATAGATCTTGTTTCTTTATGTGGTATGTGATTCTTGAGGATTTAACAGATTCCCCGTTTTTCATATAGCCACCATTATCTTTGATATATTTCTCATCGAGTGCAATTTTTGCCATATGCTCTGCAGGTAATTTTGCATCGACACCACTTTTCTTGCGTATCTTCCAAACAAGTAAAGCAAGTCCTTTAGTGTTTTTATCCCCTATTTCTGTTTTCACTAAACCCGGATCTATCGCATAAATTTTTATATCTTTTTCCATCCGATGAAATTTGTAAGAAAATAAAACATTATAAAGTTTAGAACGTTGATAACCTCTTAAAACATTATAAAAACGCTTAGATTGTAAATTGGTTTTATCAAACCATGCACGATAATGTGAAAGTGAACTTACAACCAATATTCGTGGGTCATTTGATTTTTTTAGAAATCCATATAATTTTCCTGTTAAGAGATAAACCGATAAATGATTCGTAGCAAACGTTAATTCATGATGGTCACGATTTTCACTATATCCAGATTTAACAATCCCAGCTACATGGATTAATAAGTCAAGTGTTCCCCCAAACCGGTTGACCACTTCTATAATTTTATTTGAAACATCTATACATCCTTGATTGTCTGATAAATCACCTTTAATTAAGGTAAGCTTTTGAGTATCTATTTCTTCTTTGAATTGTTCTTTAATTCGATTGAGTTTATCAACATTTCTTCCAACAGCTATCACGGATACTCCCCGATCTAGCAGTTTAACCATCACTTCATAACCAATCCCAGATGTTGCTCCTGTAACAACACTTAAGCGCTTCATGACTTCACCTTCCTATTAATCATCATACCACGATTTATAAACCTTGTGATATAATTAATTCAGACAGTAAGGAGGAATTTCATGCAGCCAATTCATGTATTTTCAGAAGTAGGTAAATTAAAAAAAGTCCTTGTCCACAGACCGGGAAAAGAACTCGAAAATTTAACGCCAAAGTGGCTAAAAGAATTACTCTTTGATGATATTCCTTGGCTTGAAAAAGCCCAAGAGGAGCATGATCATTTTTGTGATATTTTAAGATCCAATGATGTTGAAATTGTCATGCTCGAAGACTTAGTCGCTGAAAGTATTTTAAACAAGGATGTCAAACGTAAATTTCTTGAACAATTCATTCATGAAGCTAACATCTCACATCCAGGCACCAAAAAGAAAATCTACGATTATTTAATGACCCTTTCACCAAAAGAAATGATTCTAAAAACCATGGCAGGTATTACAAAAGATGATTTACCGAGCTATCAAAAAAGGAGCTTAAGGGATCATATCAGAGATTATCCTTTTATCACGGATCCGATGCCTAACCTATATTTCACACGCGATCCTTTTTCACACATTTTTAATGGTGTCACATTAAATCGGATGTATAAACGAACTCGTCGCAGAGAAACCATTTATGGTGAATACATCTATACATATCACCCAATTTATAAAAATCAAGAACGCTTTTATGAACGAACAGACTCGCATTCCATTGAAGGAGGCGACATCTTAGTTTTGAATGAACGTGTTATCGCGATTGGCATCAGCGAAAGAACTGATCCAGATGCGATTGAAAGTATCGCTAAAACACTTTTTAGAGATACGGATTTAGAAGTTATTTTAGCTATTGATTTACCAAAAAGACGAAGTTTCATGCATCTAGATACTGTTTTAACACAAGTTGATCATGATAAATTTCTTATTCATGGTGATTTCTTAGGTAAAATGAATTGTTATGAGATATATCCTGGTTCAAAAAAAGGGACTCTAAGAATGTATGAAAAACAGTACTCGATTAAGCGTTTGTTCTCTTACCACCTCAGACGTAAAATTACTTTAATCCCTTGTGGTGGTGATTCAGAAATCGCATCCGATCGTGAACAATGGAATGATGGTGCCAATGCACTTGCCATATCGCCAGGTGTTGTTATCGTTTATGAAAGAAACATTATCACGAATCAATTACTTAAAGAACAAGGTATTCAAACAATTGCCATTCCTTCTTCGGAATTATCGAGAGGTCGAGGAGGTCCGCGTTGTATGACGATGCCTCTAGTTAGAGAAGATATTAACATTTAAAAAGAGATCAGTCGATCTCTTTTCAGACTGTTGAAAAAGTACTTT
>DITP01000002.1 GCA_002422135.1 Acholeplasmataceae bacterium UBA6181 | reverse complement strand
CAATCAAGAAGACCTATCGATGTAATTGCGAAAAATAGACCTATACTTATTCTTGATGAACCACAGAAAATGGGTGGAGATAAAACGCAAGATGCACTTCAAAAATTCAATCCATTATTTGCTATCAACTATTCTGCAACTCATAGAGTTAAACATAATCTTGTTCATGTCCTCGATGCACTTGATGCATATAATCAAAAACTCGTCAAAAAAATAGAGGTTAAAGGTTTTCAAATCAAGAACTTAAGAGGAACAAATGGTTATTTATATTTACAAAAAATAGCTGTATCAACGAATAAACCACCTAGAGCGTTAATCGAAATTGAAATTGACTATAACAAGTCAATAAATAGAGAAACAAGATGGTTCGATGTTGGAGATAATATCTACAACACATCAAAAAACATGAATCAATATCAAAATGGTTTTACCGTTTCTGAGATCAATCCAATCAACAATACCGTTACATTTTTAAATGGTGAAGTCCTATCCGTTGGTAACTCTACAGGTGATGTTGCAGAGAATGATATCAGAAGAATTCAAATTAGAGAGACCATACTTTCGCATTTTGATAAAGAAGAAGAACTATATGATAAAGGTATTAAAGTATTATCTTTATTCTTCATCGATGAGGTCGCTAAATATCGTGAGTATGATGAAGAAGGTAATCAACTATTAGGTATCTATGGAAAAATATTTGAAGAGGAGT
Organism: Acholeplasmataceae bacterium UBA6181; assembly: GCA_002422135.1. GTDB lineage: Bacteria > Bacillota_I > Bacilli_A > Acholeplasmatales > Acholeplasmataceae > UBA6181. The sequence goes on along the minus strand of DITP01000002.1, from coordinate 10,949 downwards.
ATTTAAAAGCTCTAAATGCTAGAGGGCTTCTTTTAGATACACCGTATGATAAGTATCTTAAATCTATAGAACCTTCGAAGACACATAGTGGTTACTTCTCGATTGATAAAAAAGGTAGATCGATTGATTCTCCAACCAAAAGAAATAGTGATGAATCAGATGATATATCAGCCTATGATTTAATCTTAAAAAATAAAGAACGTTTACTATCTTTTGAAGAACCAACACGTTTTATCTTTTCACATTCAGCGTTAAGAGAAGGTTGGGATAATCCGAATGTTTTTCAAATATGTACACTTAAATATTCTGCAAATGATGTTCAACGCCATCAAGAAGTAGGTAGAGGATTAAGAATTTGTGTTAATAAAGATGGCGAGAGAATGGATTCTACGGTTGCGAATCTCAAATTCCATCAAATCAATAAACTTACAGTGATTGCCAATGAATCCTACGATGACTTCGTTAGAGGACTTCAAAGTCAAATCAATGAAAATCTGTTTGATAGACCCACTCAAATTAGTGAAACATATTTTAATCTTAAATCTGTCAAAGTTAATAGTACAGATGATGCCATAACCATCAATTCCACGCAAGCAAAGCAATTCTATTTCTACCTGGTTTCAAATCAGTATGTGGATATGAATGGAAAAGTGACAGATAATTACAAGAATGATACAGAAAACAGCACATTAAAAGCATTACCTGATACACTAATAACAATTTCTGATGGCCTTCATGCACTTGTACAAAGAGTATATGACAACTCTGTTGGTATTGAAATTGAAAATGCAAATGCGACGAAGGTTGAAAAAAATGCATTGAATGATAACTTCTATAAACAAGAATTCAAAGAACTATGGAACTGTATTAATCATAAGTATGCATATACGGTTCAATTTGATTCAGATGAACTTACAAAAAACGCCGTTACAGCAATCGATCAAGAGCTCAATGTTACTAGATTAATCTATACGGTAGGTACTGGTGAGCAAAAGTCTGAAATGGATAAAGAAGAAGTAGAAAAAGGACAATCCTTTAAAGCTGCAAAGACAAGAAGTGATACGATTAACTCTTTCGCAAGTGAAAGCATCGAGTATGATTTGATTGGAAAGATTAGAGAAAAGACACAACTCACACGAAAAACTGTCGCTGAAATCTTGAAACGGATTAATCATGTTAAGTTTATGATGTTTAAAATTAATCCAGAAGAGTTCATAAAAAAAGTGTCTAACATTATTAATGAGCAGAAGTCAACAATGATCGTTCAACATGTTATTTATAATAAAACGCAAGAAGCACCATTCGATAGCGAAATATTTACACAAGAAAAATCAAAAGCAGATTTCATAAAAGCATTTAAATCTAAAAAGAATGTACAGGACTATGTATTCGAGGATTCTAAGGGTGAACGTAAATTTGCTGAAGAATTAGATAATGCTGATGAAGTCGTTGTTTATGCGAAACTTCCTAAAGGATTCTATATACCAACACCAGTAGGCAACTACTCGCCAGACTGGGCGATATCATTCAAGAAAGAAGCCGTTAAGCACGTTTACTTTATTGCTGAAACGAAAGGTAGCCTTGATAATCTACAGCTCAGAAAAATTGAGAGTGCAAAAATAGAATGCGCAGCTAAACTTTTTGAATCTATGTCGGATAGTAATGTTAAGTATGGCAAGGTTACCAAATATGAAGATTTGCTTAGCTTAATAAGGGATTAGATAATGAAAAGGATAATCACTGAACCTGTAAAAATACAGAGTAAAGATGGAAGAGTTATCGCAGAATACCTTCCTGATGGAAAAGTCAAGGTTTTTAAGGGATCATTTTTTAGAAATATTGAAGTAAATTCTATTAGACAAAACGTTATAAATGAAAGATTGTATTTGTTAAACAATAGCTTTATAAGTAATAGTCAACTTTCTAAAGATTATGTATTTGAAAATCCAAGTTTAGCCATTTCAACACTCATGGGTCATATGGAAACCGGTAACCAGGCATTTGTAACTATGGATAATATCGAACTTGGTTCTTATTTGGAAATCGATAGTAATAGTGCCTATGAACAGCATTCAAAATTAGCAGCTCTATTTGATAACATTAATCAGGATAGGATTAGAAATGTTGCAGCAAAAAAATTTATCGATGAAGATGATGATGGTGGTTCTATATCAACAAACGATATAGATTCATTCACAAATGTTGAACCAGAATACATTCCTTCAGTTAAGCCCGAAAAGATTTTTGTGGATAAAGTATCATATAAGCGAAATATAGAGAAAGCAAAAAAATCTATCATTATATCAAATTTCAAATGTGATCTAGATAACACGCATGTATCTTTCACTTCAAAAAACGGTAAACCCTTTATGGAGGCGCATCACTTAGTTCCATTGAGTACTCAAAATTATTTTGATAACAGTCTTGATGTTGATGCTAATATTTTTTGTTTATGTCCAAACTGCCATAGGAAATTACATTATGGTGAAGATGTTTTCACCGACTTGAAAAAATTGTATGAGGCAAGAGTCGAATACTTGAAAAAATCAGGTATCGATATATCTCTTGATGAACTAATTAATTTATATAAATAGATTAGTTTCGGATTGCTAAAAACAAACAGATGAACTGATAATAAAAATGTAGACACCTCAAACATTATAAATAGACAGTAGTAATTTATAATGTATTCAAACAGGTGGCAATGAAATGCACTAATGACAACGATTATACATCGGTAAAAAAATCTATACACGAGAGATCACTGTCGCACAAGCATCTGAGCAGTATGATATCAATCTTTATACTGCAAGAGACTATATGCGTCTTTTCCGTGACATTAACGATCTACCCCCCCATTAGACAATGATAGTGAAATTCAAAATAGCAATAACTAGCTTAGAACCTAAAATTTAGTTGTGTTAATATTTAATCACATAATTTATACAATATAAGATTGTGAGGACAAAGAATGTTAGCTTATAACGAAACGATTAAGCAATTTAATAAAGACGTACTTAATAATCAAATCATGGCTAAAATTTCTAGTAAACTAAATGCTGGAAAATCTGAACAATCTGCATGGAAAGACGCCGCAGTTTACATGAAAAACATTATTGAATTAGCTGGATTAACAGATGATATCGAAATTGGCATGGAGTTAAAAATTCCGATTACTAATAACCGGATTGATTTTTTGATCGCAGGGTTAAATACGAAATTAGAAAAATCATTAATAATTATTGAAATGAAAAGGTGGAGTGCAGTTTCAAAAACGAATAAATACAGATTGGTTAATGCCGATGATACCAGATATGGACAAGATGCACTTCATCCTTCATATCAAGCATATACATACAAATTAAATTTAGAAGCCTATAATCAAAATATTGCTGATCAAAATATTCAAGTTTCATCATGTTCATATTTGCATAATTTGTTCGAAGATAAAGATATAAAAGATCTTTTCTATAGTGAGTTTTTAGAAAAGTCACCTGTATTTGCTGCTAAAGATAATCACCTTCTTGCAGATTTCATAAAAACGCATGTTAACAAAGCTTACCATAATCAGATTTTATATGAAATTGAAAGTTCAAAAATAATCCCAGCACAAATGTTGATGGATACTCTATCTGTTGAACTATCCAATAATAAAGTATTTACCCTCTTGGACAAACAGGAAATTTGTTACCAAAACATTATGAGAACCATTAAAGATCATGAAAACACAAAACAAAAACAGGTTTTTATTGTTAGAGGAGGTGCTGGAACTGGCAAGAGCGTCATCGCGATTAAAATACTAAATGAATTTATTCAACAAAAAAAATTAGCCTTTTATGTGACTAAAAACTCTGCAGTTAGAAATGTTTATAGTAAAAAGCTATCTGGCAAAGAAAATGCTCATTTAAAAACTCTGTTTCTATCAACTATTAAAATATCCAGAGATCGACCTAAAAATCAATATGAATGTTTAGTCATTGATGAGGCACATAGATTACCGGAAAGATCAAAATCAGGTAATATTCTTTTAGGAGAAAATCTAATCAGAGAAATCATTGAATCTAGTAAAATATCAATCTTTTTCATCGACGAAAAACAACAAGTCGATATTAGAGATTATGCTACTATTGAACAAATAACGAAGACTGCAAAACAACTTGGTTGTCAGGTTTATGATAATGAAAACTTAAGACTATTATCGCAATTTAGGTGTTCAGGTAATGATGAGTTTATCAAAGCAGTTGAAGGCATTCTATATAATGATGAAGTAACGTTTGAAAATAACTTAGACTATGAAGTAAAAATATTTGATAATATTCATCATTGGCACGAAGCAATTAATGAAAGAGTTGATCAAACTCCTAACAGCAGAATGTTGGCTGGAGATGTTTTTGATTGGATATCAAAAGATGATTCGACATTGTTTGACATTAATATAGACGGTTTATCGTTACAATGGAATAAAGACACTACATTTAGTGCTGATGAAAGCCAAAAATATCGAGTGGGTCATATTGATACTGTTCAAGGTTTGGAGTTTGATTACGTAGGCTTAATTATAGGCGATGACTTAGTTTTTAATTCATTAACAAAGCAGGTTGAAACAGATTATACAAAACATCCTGATACTGCTGGTCATTTTAGAAGACACGGAAGAAGAGCGCCTTTGGATAGTGATTTAGCTCAAATTGACATAATCATTAGAAATACCTATAATGTCTTAATGAAAAGAGGAATGAAGGGCATTTACATTTACTGTATGGATAATAAACTAAATAAATATTTAAAATCAATATTTTACGCTACCGATTGAACAAGAATCCTATAAAATTTTATTTGAATATTTATCCTTAAAATATATAATAATAATTTAAATTTCTCTAAACTCTTCTATATATTCATGACAAAATTGTATTAAACCAAATTTGTTGTTAAGAGTTTGTTCAATGTGCTTTGGCATAAATATGTATTCATGTTTATGTGATCTTAAGAAACGATAAATACTTTTCTCGTAAATAGCTTCTCTAACAATTTTTCGCATTTTTTGTTCATCAAACAACAATGGACCTCCGGGAAGTAGAACTCTCAGTTCATGATTGTTTCGTACTGCATCATACAATTCACTCAAGGTAAACATACGATGTTCAGCCATCATGAGTTCAATTATAAATTCTCTAATTCGATTCTTCATTTTTATAACCTCACTATTTATTTTTTTTAATTATTACAGTGCCAAATAACTTTAGTAATCATTCGATTTAGAAAATTTTCCTTTTTTGTAACATTATCAATGTGGGCAATATGTTTTCTTCATCGAGATGTTTTCCAAGCAAATCATATTGAAATGAATTTGATTCATAATTCTCTACCATTTTTACCGTTTGATCAGTAATTGATTCGAAGTGATTGTAATCATGGTGTGATAAATCAATGATACGTGATAACCGAATACTCAAGGTATCACTGCTGTTCACTCTTTCACCGACTAGAAACCGGCATTCATCACCAAAAAAGATCAATTTATATGGGTTCATAGCAATGACTTGATTTTCTTGAGTCACAATCGAGATTTGGTACTTTTCTTTGATTGCCTGTTCTATTTTTTTGTGTTGAGAACCAAAGAGGATCAATTCTCTTTCAATCCTTGAGTGCTTTGCATATTGATAGAGCAATATGCGAATTACTGTTGTGAATCCAGTGATATTGTCAGGTATTGCTTTCTGATAGTAACCATACATGTCAATGAAATCTTTTTTTTCGTTGCGGTTAATCCTAAGGGTTATGCTGGTCATTCTATTTTTCTTTTCTTTGGTATCTTCAAAATCAAGATATATTTTCAAGGTTTCTTGAACAGCCATTGAAGTAGTTCTTTTATCAATTACAATATCGCTTAATACTTTATTCAATTTGTTTCTTTTTTTGACTAAATCATTTAAAAAATAGATATATGATTTTAAAATAACAGTTTTACTAAATTGATGAACCGAACCAAGATTAAAAAAAAGTGCATCATCAGTAAGTGTTTGAAACGTCTTAGAGTCTAGAGAAACTTTAATTGGATCTTTGAAAAATTCATCATACATATGGTTTTTCTCCTTATTTGTAGTAAAAAAACGATAAAAATAATTATAATTGAATATATTAATCCCTTCATCAAGCGACTTATCTTTTTGAATTGTAGTGCAAAATCAATATTACTTATCAGTCTATTTTCATTTTTTAAAGTGTCTTATAATTGAAAGTGTGATAGGTTCAACCATTTAAAACTATTCTATCACAGATTAAGCAAAACAAAAACTGATCTTTGAAATATGAATCATGAACTAACCTGACTGAATAATGCACATGGCGAGCATAAGGTGTTCGTAGCCCAGACTTGAATGTCTGACACTTAATGGGAAGGTATCCTAGAGTGCTACGTAGCGGAAATGACTTGGGACTGGCATTATATAAAGGACTCAACAAAATAGTCTAGGTATCTCTGGAGTCGTGGAAGACTGAGAGCTCTACTTCCAAACTAGATTTTGGTTGAAGCTACTAAAACATAATGTAGCTATAATACTTCTGTGTTGAGGTCGCAACGAAAAGCCAAAAAACATATATCACATAGATTAAATGGCCAGCCTTAGTTGCGTACGAAAGTCAAGCATATTGCCAGAGTAGCTATCCGGTGTGCTTGTGCCTGAATAATATAATGTTGGGGTCACTTGGGTTTGATGGCAAATCTTACTCGGTTAGTTCATGATTCATGTTCCAAAGATCAAGAGGAGAAAAGATGCAGCTCACAATCCAAATTGATTTCTGTAAGATTGATCTCATGTGTAACCAGATCATTCATGAAAATGAGATCAAGGATGGTTTGCGTCATTACTATATGAATTTGCTCTTTAAAACGGGCAATCAAAGAATTAATTTTGATTTCCACAATGAAAAATTAAATAGCGACATCATTTTGTTTGAAGCGAAGTTTAGAAATCCATCCTATGTGCTCTACTTGTTCCAAACGGAAGAATTAAGCACACTAGACCTATTGCTGCAGCATTTGGATTCTAAAGCGCATAAATCCATTGGAATGTTTCTCGTTCAATCGAATTATTTATGGCTTAACATGAGTAACTATCGTGTTTCACCTGGATTTTGGATGGACAACCTCTTTAAGCATTTTACTCAAGTTGCCAATCCAGAGAAGTTGACCAATCTGCTTGGGGGGNNGATCTCTACAAGGTGAGAATTCCCTACTGTGAAATCGTTCGGTCATACATTAATAAAGAAGCACCGGTCTATTACTACATTGCATTCTATCAGTTAAAATACCCGACCACGAAAACACCTCACGAGTCATTTAATGATGACATGCTTACCTATCTTTTGTGGGAGAAAGACTTAAGTTTTTATGGCTTATATGTCTTTATGAGCGTTGATCAAAAACGGATTGATCGAGTTAAGCTTCTATTATCCGAAGACTCCGGATCGGATAATTACCGGATGATTCATGAGAGAAACTTCAGGTATCGATTGACCGATATCAAGACGCATCCGAGTTGGGCAATATTCTACACGAGGATACATAATGAGTTATTATCGCCCTATCTTAGGTGATAAATATGCTGGGGTGGCGAAATACTAGACGCACTCACTAGATTTGTGAGGGGTACGTATGTATCGTGGAGGTGAAAGTCCTTCCCCTAGCACCAAATAAATAATGAGTCAAAAGATAGAGAGGAGTGGTAAGAAATATGTACAGTGTAAAACACATCATACTCAAGCAGATCAGCAAGAAAGAACGAACAAGAGTCTATGAGAGCTTACCAAAAGTTCATTCAAGACATGGTAGAATAACCAAAGACAAACTCGTTTCAGTACACGAAGGAACTGAGAGTACAAATAGCCCAGTTAATTGCGGATATTTGAAACACAAAAATGAACTTTTCCATGCGATTGTTTACCTTAATAATTCAAAAGAACTTGCTATATTACGTTACTCAAGAGTAAAAAGAGGACTGGAAAAAAGTTTGGAACCATTTGTCGGTAAGAGGGTTCTTGTAACAATAAACAGATCTAGTAAGAAAGAAGGAGTTACAGTTGCCTTTTACAAAACATAGAGAATATGCTGGGGTGGCGGAATTATAGACGCACTCACTGGACTAGTGAGCGGTACATATGTATCTTGGAGGTGAAAGTCCTTCCCCCAGCACCAAATTAAATTTTTAAGTGTATTTGTTAAAAATAACATAATCATAAAAAGAAATAGTAATAAATGTGGTAGCATAAATATAAATAATGATTCATCAAAAATTAGAGGAGGGTGATACCTATGAGACTTATCCTAAGACTCAACAATGCAACACACTTAAGCTTCACAATTAATGAAATCAAATCGGCAACAAACCGAATTGATCAACCCAATGATTTGCTACTTAACGCTGACAATTATGTGATGTATCTTTTATTTAAAGTAAGACAAGGTGAAAGACCAGAAACTCAATTATTGACACATGGTGAAAATGTGCATGGTGAGTTGTTTGATATTTACACAATAAACAATGAGCATTATTTGTTTGCTCAAATTAGCTCACATAATCCACGTTATCTACAAGATCATTTACTGACCATCAGTAATGTATTAAATAACTATCCTGGGACAAGAAGATATGATTCAACAGGCGATTCATTTATAAAGCTAGAGCCATCAGACTTTAATTACAATCACTTCATTGATGCACTCTATTATGGTCATCAACGATATTGAAGTTAACTTTAGTTTTGATAGACTATATCTTTATAGGCTTGGCAATTGTACTTTTCCAAATGATTCTTGAGAAGATTATTAATAAAGAAGAATACAAGAATGACATTGAATTTTATTCCATTTTTAAAATATTGATTGTTATTTGTAAGATTTTTCTTTGGCCACTAAACATCTTCTTTATTGTTATTAATCACCAAATTTACAAGCAAAAGAGTAAAATATATGAAGAATATTTTGAAAGATTAGAAAAGGAACTCTATGCCAATGGAAGCGAAGAAAAATGATACAGGTATGACACTAAGAATGATTTATGAAAAAGTATATTTTTCAATTAAACAGCATGAAGTTGAATTGCTGGCAGTTGAAGAATTAGACAAAGAATTCAATTTATATGAAAAAATCTTGTTTATGGGTCAAGTAGATTTTTCAGTCAAAGACTTAGAAAATATGATTGGCGAGCACAAAAAGATTTTGATAAGTCAGACAGTATTACTAATGAGAGAAGAACTCACTGCAATATTTTATGAAAGCGGCTATAGGTTTAATATATATAGTAATGAGGAAAGTATAGAAAATTTACTAAATCGATTTGATGAGCAATCCATCACATCCCAAGAAATATTAGTCTTGATGTTTCAAATGATTCAGGTTGAAGATTTATACTTAATACAATACTTATTAAATGGGTTCTTTTTAAGAATAATTGAATTACTAAAGAAAATATTAAATGATTCAGTGACCAAATATAACCATACATTGATGAGTATATACCAAAGATCTTTAAATCAAATGTTTAATTTATGTAATGATAAAGAGGAAGCAATATTAAAATACAAAATACTCAATCGATTAATCGAAAAAGAAAGACCATTAAAACCTACGATTAAAGTTGATAATAGTCACAGTGAATACTTATGTCCGAGGTGTAAAAAAGGCCTTATTATCAAGAAACAAAATTATTGTACGAACTGTGGTCAAAAAATTAGCCACAATTCGTAAAAATTAAATTATTTGGACAATATATCGCTTAAGATAAAATTAACAATAAAATACAGGAGACATAATGAAAAAAATACTACTTTTGATTTCTTTTACCTTTTTACTGTTTTTGATTTTTGGATGTTCAAATGCTGATCAAAATGAGATAACCGATGATCTAGATTATTCGAATCCTAAAATGGGAGATATTGAATCTAGTTTCTCTGATGGTGGGGACCCCCTCTATAGTAAAAACAATGCAGAGTATAATAAAGGGGAATTAGCTTACTTTATTGGTGTATTAACAGGCGTACTCAAAGATTCAAGTAATACCATGTTGATTTTTGGGAATAGCAATCTCATCTGTTATATGGATAGCGAAGTTTATAATCAATCACAAGTGTATAAAAACATGAAAATCAAGGTTCTAGGGTTCATTGATTTCAATGTGACCTCAGTTGATTCTGTTAGTGGTGATGAGCATTCGGTTTTTAATAATTGCATCATCGAAGAAGTTTATGAAGACTCAGTATATGAATTTGATTTAATAAATGATACACAATTGAGACTAGATTACCCATATAATGTTTACACGCATGATTTACTTGATACCTATAATATGGAAGTGGTAACAATCACTGGTATATGGGGTTCAGATGCAATGGCTCTATTGAGAAATCGATTTGTAGATTCATACGACTATTTGTCTAAAAGAGAAACAGTAAATACTGATAGCTTGGCCGCAGAAGATGAAGTATCAGTAAAAGCAGTTTTATATGTTACTTCATCAGATAAGTTTGTTTGGAAACTATATGTTTTTGAAATCACCAAAGTATCGTAAGCTATAGAAAGTTTACAACGCTACATTTTTTTGTTATCAATGCACTTAGTTATATGCAACTAAAATATGAGTATTATATAAAGGATATTTAATCTCGGGTATAACTCACGTTTTCTATATCGCTAAGAGCATTCATCGTTTACTAAGTAAGCCTATCACACACAACTGATAGGCATTTTTCTTTATTAGGTTATCAAATCAATGAAAATTCTAAGAAATCATCCATTCTTGTGGCAGCAAAATAGTGAATTTAATCATCAAATCCTTGCTTTTTATAAATGCTAATATAAGAATCCCCAATAGTGTGCAAATAAGAATCCTCAATTCTAATCACTAAAAGGTATTCTTTTTGATATAACTTGACTTTTGCAGTTAAAAAAG
>DITP01000052.1 GCA_002422135.1 Acholeplasmataceae bacterium UBA6181 | reverse complement strand
CTGGTTTTTTATCTTCATCTTTTAACCGATAAAGTATTCCTAACATTAAATTGTTTAAGAGTTTATTTTCTAAAAGAAATGCCTCATGGAAATTGAGTAGCTCTTTACTTGAAGAATAATAGTTTATTTTTAACATAAATAGTCCTTTTCTATTTCATCTATACTAATATGATATGCTGTAAAGCAACGTTTTGTTACACTATAAATATAACATACAAAATTGACAGATTCTAGTTGATAATCATAAAAAACCAATCTTTTAATAACCTAAATTTTACTGTAGAATGATAATTTAGATTCCTAAATAAAAAAAGTAGAGGATTCTACTTTTTTTGACAATAACATATTTTTTATTTAGTACCAAATAATCGATCTCCAGCATCACCAAGTCCTGGCACAATATAAGAATGTTCATTTAATCTTTCGTCTAATTGAATGAGATAGATTTTAACTTCAGGATGCTCAGCTAAGATTTTATTTATGCCATCCATAACTCCAATAATTGACAGAACGGTGATATCTTTAACTCCTTTAGATTTCAGTATATTAATAGTCTCTAAAACACTTCCTCCAGTTGCTAGTAATGGATCTAAAATATATGTCTTTGCTATTTCAATATTATCTGGAAATTTAGCATAATAAACATGAGGCAATAATGTATCTTTGTCGCGATACATACCAACATGAGCAATTTTAACAGAGGGAATTAAATTTTGAATGCCTTGAACCATACCTAATCCTGCTCTTAAAATAGGAACAATAACAATATCTTGTGCTAATGTATAACCTATTGTTTTTGCTATAGGTGTTGTTACATCAATTTCATTTAGTAATAAATCTCTACTTGTCTCATAAACCATTAAGCCTGAAAGTTCTTCCACGATCTCTCTAAACATCTTAGTAGAACATGATATATTTCTAATAATTGATATCTTGTGATGCATCAATGGATGGTTAAATACATGAAATGGCATATAAATTTTCTCCCCTACTAAATATCTTTATTAGGCCTTTTACTGGTATATGATTGTTCCTGTTTTTCCTTTTACAGCGAGTGCAGCGTCTTCTAGACTAGCAATGATTGCTTGTCCGTTTTTATTACTTTCAACAAATGAAACAGCAGCGACTATCTTGGGTTCCATGCTGCCTTTTCCAAACTCATTTGTACTAATATAATGCTTAGCTTCCTTAACAGACATTTTTGAAAATTCAAGTTCGTTTGGTTTTCTAAAGTTAACTGAGACTCTTTTAACTGCAGTTAAAATGATAAATATATCAGCTTTGATCAACTCAGCAAGTTTTGCACTACTAAAATCCTTATCAATCACTGCTGCTACACCTACTAAACCATTTTCTCTAACAACAGGTATACCACCACCACCTGCTGCAACTACAATATTCCCCTTTTCAAGTAAACCTTTAATTATATTTTTTTCAATGATATCAATCGGTTTTGGTGAGGGCACGACCAAACGATAGCCTCTACCAGAATCTTCAATCATGTTAAATCCTAATTTTTCCATTTCAATAGATTCTTCCTTTGTATGAAATCGTCCTATAGGTTTTGTCGGATTTTTAAATGCTTCATCTTGTGAATCAACCACTGTTTGAGTAATAATTGTTGCTACATCTTTATCTATATTTCTTTTATATAGGGCGTTATAAATTGCATTTTGAAGATGATATCCTATATATCCTTGACTCAAAGCTCCACATTCAGGTAGTGGCATTAAAGGAACCTTTGGCTTTAGATCATGCGCTGTTTCAAAAGCACTCATAATCATTCCAACTTGTGGTCCATTACCATGAACAATAACAACTTGATGTCCTTGTTCAACCAGATCTGCAACACTTTCTGCAGCATGTTTAACTAACTCTATTTGTTCACTCGGATTTTCACCAAGTGCATTTCCACCTAGTGCAACAAGTATTTTCATTCCATTTCCTCCTTCATTTTTTTCGTGAAATCTATCAATGCTTTTTCAAAACATTCCATTGGTGGATTCACTAAACCAGCTCCAACCTGACCAATACCTGCAAGTCTATGTGCCATGCCTGTGTTAATAATTGGAAGTATACCCGTTTCAATTACTTTTGTAATTTCTATACCCAGAGCAGTGGGCATAAAATCAATAGGGGGGAGTGTAAATACTTGATGTTTTCCTACTGTTATCTCATGCATACTCTTAGAATAATCGAATGCTTGTTTAACAACTCCACCGACAAATTGTACAATTGCTGGTGATCCTCCCATTGCAAATCCTCCAATACCACACGTTTCAGTAATCGCACTATCTCCAATATCAGGAGCTGCATCTTCTTCCACAAAGCCGGGAAACATTAATCCCTTAACTTGATTTGCTGGCGCTGTGTACCAGTCATTACTATGGGCAAGTTGAATTCCAAAATCAACACCATTACGACTCATTGCTACAACTACAGTTGAATATTTTGTGTTTCTAGCTGAATCCAGTGCTAATTTAGCATAGGGCATAGAAAGATTTAAAAAATAATGTTCATTATTTTTTATGAAATTGATACACTCAATTTTAGATTCATTGTCATATGATGTTGACAAAATGTGACTTGCAATTTCTCTTAGAAATAATGCTGTTGATGCTTTATTTCGATTATGACACTCATCACCCATATGAAGAGCTTGTGAAATAATGCTTTTTACATCAATTCCACCCGAAAGATGTAGAGCTTGATTCATAATAGGCATAAATGTTTTTTCAATCCATTTTAATCTTTTTAAAACTTCGATCGAATTTGCTCCATATCGAAGTACTTTTCCAAGCCCTTCATTAACAGTGCAGTAACTATAATTACGATTTTTAATATTATATAAGACATGAACTGGCATACTGGCTGAGATAATACCAGCCATAGGACCTACTGCATCATGATGATGCGCACTATCAAAAATTATATCTCCAGATTCAGCTAACTTCAAGGCTTCTTTTTCATCATGAGCAAGTCCTTCATAGATTAAAGCTCCTATAATTGCTCCACGCATAGGGCCTGCCATTTTCTTAAATTCAATAGGTGGTCCGGCATGAAGTATTGTATTTTTAGTCATATTTGGTATCATTTCATATGCTGGACGCAAAGCAATTAGTCTTGCTTCTGCTGCTTTTATCTTTTCAACAACTCTTTGGTTAGCTTCGTTGATTATGTTCATTTTAGGACGAAGTAGATTAATCAGATGAAGCATCTTTAAATTACCTGAAGCTGGTGGGCTCCATTCAAGATGAATGTATTCGATATTTTGTTGTTCATAATCTTTTTTAAAACTTGGAGAGCCAATATTTACAACTTTTAGATCATCATTAAATAGCTTTGTTATTGACATCATTTACCCTCCTGTACTAGTAATCCAGCAATTTTAGACGCTTGTGCATTAGTTGAGGCGACGATGACCCCTACATTCCGTAAAAGATCTTCTGAACGTTTTAGTCCTTGTGAGTCTTTTTCTGTACCACAAACATATGCAACAATCGCTAAATGTCTTTTATTATTTCTAGCAATTAGTTTTGCTTCTTGCAAAGTTTCAATTGTTATACCGACTGGATCTTCATGTGATCCGATTCCAAGTTCAAAATCTAATAATAGAACTGCTGTTTCAGCGTTTCTAGCTTCTTCTAAAATACGTTCAAGTCTAATTGTGGGTTCAATCATTGGATGTGGTTTTCCTTGTGTGAAAATATCATCCCCAAGATCCACTAGATTGTGTCCACTACTTAGTAATGGATTTTCCATTTTTTCATAGGTTTTTTTGGCAACATTACTTGTTATCACCTTAACATAGGGTCTAATTACACTTAAGGCTTCAGCAGTTAAAGTACCACCACAAAATAATCCTTTTACTTTTGATTGTGTAGACGAAAACTGCATTTTATGTGTGTTTAGTGTCCCAATCATTTGCTGATCAATTGTAAGTTCATCAGGTGTTTCTACTCCAGAAAGTCTAAGTGCAGTAATCGCTGCTTCAGTTAATGTTGAAACAAAATATACATTAGTCATCTTTTTACTTTCTTTAGCATCAATTAAGCACAAGACGACCGGCTTTTTAATGGATTCAAGACGTTTTAATATCTTATCAAGCACACTTTGATGTGGAGGTTTTGATATTAAGACGATTACTTTTGTATTTTTATCTGCTTCAAGTGCATCGATGCCTTTAAGCATCATCATTCCACCGACAGCTTCTGATAGATCTCTTCCACCCACTCCAATAGCTTGAGTGATTCCACCATGATAACGATCAATGATTACTGTAACTTCTTGTAGACCAGTTCCTGATGCAGCGACAAGCCCAATACTTCCTCTACTTACTTCATTAGCAAAACATAATCCTTTTCCATTAATAATTGCTGTTCCACAATCGGGTCCCATGACAAGTAAATCTTTTTGAATACCTATTTTTTTTAAAGCTACTTCATCTTCAACACTCATGTTATCTGAAAACAGCATGACATGCATGTTGTTTTCTAAAGCTTTGTATGCTTCATGTGCAGCATAAATACCAGGAACACTGATAATTGCAAGATTTGGATGAATTGCTTCTATCGCTTGATTTATGGTTTTATATGATTTTTGAGACTCGTTATTTGAGATATTTTTACTTGAAAGTTGTTTTATTACAAATTCAGCCCATTCTGGGTTTATTTCAGTCATATCTGCAGCCAAAATCAAATCATTAGGCAATGCAAGATCCATTTCTTGATGATATAATCCTACGGATTTTATCATTTCTTTATTCATGTCAGTTCCCATGAACATAACTAATTCTGTTAGCTTAAGTGCTTTTTTGATAACTACCGTTGTGCTCATTAACGTAACCGAATCATAATAGCTGTTCTTTAATATTTTATAATCTGTCATTTTTTTCTCCTAAATAAGTCCATATATAAACCCAGTTAAAATACCTGCACCACTTGTAGATCCTAAATTTAATACCAACATAGCTTTATCAATTCGATATTCGATAAATATTGATTCAATCATGTCAATAAATATATCAGGATAGTAGCGAGTATGCGTATCTTCTATATTTTGTGCAGAAAGTTTATTTGTTTTTTGTTTTATATCAGTTAATAAATCCTTAATCCACTCAATTGATTTTCCAACTGTGTTTTTACCTAATATATACCCAGTTAGAACATCATCGCCAAGCGGAGTAAGTCCAACCCCTAAACCTAAAATGGATTGAGCATTTTCAAGATTGGGTTCAATTAGAAAACGATTAATTCGTTTAAATTGATAATCCAAAATATAATCTTGATGATCATATGAAAATAGGTTGCAAGGATGATTTTTTATCATTATTATCTTTAAATTTTCAATTACTTCTTGATGTTCTATAGTCATTTGATAGATTTGCTGATATGGGTAAAAAGAGTTCAAAAACTGATCTCTTATATTAACAACCAAGTTCCCCATGATAAGTTGATGATTTATTATTTCTACTTTCGTGTTAATCTTAATGTCCATTAAGTTAAACTCAAGTGGTTCATCGATTAAGATGTGATGTTTTCCTCGACCAATATGATAACCAAGTGTGATGATAATGTCATTAAAGGAAAGATGAATGGTGCTTTTATATATTCCTTGAATGTATGCACCATTCATCTTGATTGATTCATAAATGTATTGATCGATTGAAATTAAATTAACTTGCTTCACTCTCATGAGTGTTTTCATGTTTGCGATAAAAATTCATGAGAACTAGAACAACTGCAACGCATACATAACCAAGTGCAACTTCCCAGCCAGTGGCAAAGCCTATTGCTGGAGCATGAACAAATCCAAAGAATGCTAAAGAAGCAGAAATTAAGGCCCATATTGCAGATGTTAAATATTTACGATCGATGATGAAAATAACTATAGTAGCCAATAGCATACCAACTAAAATATCTCCGGCAGCTAATGTTTCCCATCCTTTTAATGGTATACCTGTGTTTGCAAGTGCTTGATAATTAAGAGTACCACCAGTAGCGTTAATTGCATTTTTAATTTGTAATGTAACAAATCCTGCAATTAATGGGATAAATGATAGAGCAACTGCTGGCATATGTTTCTTCTCTGTGGTTGAAAATGCTTGAGTTGTAATAACCATTGCTATAAATACTAAAATTGGAAGTAATGCAACTAGAGGAATAATCGCTAAGATTGTATTCATAAATCCTAAGAAAGCAAGAAGGAGAACTGCAACTCCTGTAACCCATGAATATCCAATACGTGCACCTGTTGCTTTCCAACCAGGATGTCCGATATAGATAATCGTTGGGAATGGTGAACCTAATGCTGCTCCAATAAGTGTAAGACCCGCTGGAACTAGCATTGCTTTAGGAACATTATAAGATTCTCCTGAAGCTTCAGCACTTTCTAGATTGTCTAAACTTTCTAAAAAGTCATATATTGCTAAAGGAATAGCAGCTGGTAAAAATGGAAGGATTTGTGCAAATCCCCTACCGAAGAGATTGAATGCTAATGAAGGTAAACTTAGTCCAACGTTACTAAATGAATCTGTAACAGCCGCTGGATTCATATAGCCTGTAATCCAAGCTAATAATGTACCTACCATGATTGCAAATGCTCCTGCAGGAATACCAAACGGCATTTTCTTAAGTGCAAACCAGCCAACAAAGATAATTGCTAGTGATGTCATACCGATATAAGGAGTTGCAAAAACTTGTCCAATAGGATTCATTGCGATATAAGTTATTGCTAGACCAGCTAAAGCTCCTAGCATTGCAGCACGAGGTATGTATTTTTTAATATAAATACCAATAAATGCTCCAACACCCATTATTAAACCTTGGATGACGTTCCAAACAATACCCGCTGCCCAAGCAATTTGCCAATCACCAGTGGTTGCAAATACAACACCAATTACACCAAAAGCCACAACAAAGTAATGCGGAACTGATAGACCGTAAGGCATAGCAGTAATATTTGCATTTTTGCTCTTTATTGATAATTGTTTCGCTTGAATTGCCAAAATAATACCACCAAAACCTACAGCTACTGCAGTTCCGGGCACAATATTACCGAATACGATATTATTAGGCATTCCGATAATTAACAATAAACCGATTGCTGCTAGAAAATTAGTTAATACATTTGAAAATAGTCCAAAAAATCCATTTAAGTCGCCTTTAACCCACCAAGGTGTGCCACCTTTTAAATTTTTAAACATGTTGTTACCTCACTTTTTCTTTAGTGTCTTTAATAAAAGATCACTTGTAGTCGTCCAACCAAATATTCCACCTTGTTGATTAATCATTCGAATCGCCGCTTCTTGATCTCTAGGGTCAAATGCAGCAGTACCATCTTCTAACATTAAACATTCATATCCTCTATCGTTTGCTTCTCGTATGGTTGTGTGAACACAAACATGCGTTGTAACACCACAAAAAATGAGACTTTCAATACCTTTATTCTGTAGAATTAAATGAAGATCAGTTTGATAGAATGCCCCTTTTCCGGGTTTATCAATGACCACCTCATTATGCAAAGGTTTTAGATCATCAACAATATCATGACCATACTCTCCACGAATCAATATTTTGCCCATTGGTCCAACTTCTCCTATGGAAGAAAATCTTCTTTTCTTTGCTTCAGGTACATCTGTTAAGTCTGGACGATGTCCTTCTCTAGTATGAATAACTAGCATGTGATTAGCTCTTGCTTCATCTAAAACTTTTCTAACAGTCGGAATAATGGCATGAGTAGGCGTAACATCATTTCCTAAAGCTTCTCCAAATCCTCCAACTTCACAAAAATCTCTTTGCATGTCGATAATTACTAATGCTGTCTTTTTTAGGTCAAAGTCAAATGAAAATGGCTTTGCCTTAACTTGATACGATCTCATCTAATTTTTCTCCTTTCCATTTGTAATAAAGATAATATGCAATAAATATAAGTGTAATTAATAAGTATCCTATAGTCATCTCAAGGTTAGCATTGATTTTTACGATTCCAGAATGAATAATTCCAAAGAATGAAAGTAATGCAGAAACTAGCGATGTTATTGCAGCAGCTAAAAATTTGTGATCAATTATAAAAACCGTAATACTTCCTAGGAGCATACCAACAATAATACTTCCTGCACCTAAGCTCATCATTCCAGCATAATTCAGTCCAGCGCTTTCCAAAACATTTAGTCCAACAGTGCCCGCATTTGTATTAGCAGCACTAAGTGCGATATCAACTGCATTTTTAGTCCAGTCAGCTAACCATGGAACAATCGCTAAGATGACTGCAGGAGCATATTTATGTGGAACTGATGTGAAAGCTTGTGTTGTAATAACAATTCCGATGTAAAGTAAAATAGGAAGTATCGCTACAACAGGGATAATATTAAGTAAGATGGATATCATCCCAAAAACAGTTAATACAAAGATTGCAAAACCGCCAATAAATGAGTATCCAATCCTTGCACCAGCGGCCTTCCATCCTGGATGACCGATGAATATTGCTGTTGGAAAAGGATTGCCAAATAAACTTCCGATGATTGTGGTTACTCCATCAGCAAGCATAGCTTCTCTTGTCGAGTAGTTATCACCTGCGACTGCTGCTGATTCGCAATTATCAATAGTTTCAAAAAAGTTATATATTCCAAGTGGAATTGCTGAAAACAAAAATGGTAAGGCACTTTCAAATCCATCAAATATTCTTAAGAAACTTGGTATTGGAAAACCAGAAGATATATTTGCCGTGCTCAAAACAAGTGCATCAAAACTCATTAATCCCGAAGTCCATCCAATAATAACACCTACAATAATAGCAACTAAACCTGTTGGTATATTAAATGGCATTTTAACCTTGCCTACCCACCCTAATAAGACTATTGCAAGTGCTACTAGTCCAATATATGGTACTGCAAATACACTAAATGAAGGATTTAGTGCTATATACGTGATAGAAACACCAGCTAATGATCCTAACATAGCAGCCCTAGGAATAATCTTTCTAACTTTAGCACCAATAAAACTGCCTAATACTTCAATAATACCTTCTAATAATGACCAAACCAATCCGGCAGCCCATGCTAAATAAGCATTACCTGTAGCCCAATATACAGGTCCAATAATCAAAAAAACAATTAAAAACATATGAGGAACTGAAGTACCTGCAGGCAAAGCAGTGACATCTGTTCTGTTTTCTTTCTTCGCAAGTTTGATAGCCATCCAACTGTAATAAACTGAAGAAATAAAAATAGCTAATCCCACAGCTGGAAGAATTCTACCATAAACAATATTCCCCGGTAGTCCAACGACTAATGATAATAAACTTGCCATCACTAAAACGTTTGTTAGGTTATTTGTAAACAAACCAAAAAAGCCGTTCCAGTCACTCTTCACAAATAGTTTTATACTAACACCTCCATGTATGTTAATTATACGTGAATGGTTGTCGGTTTGTATTTATCATGACTTGCCAAAAAAAACGCTTTCTATTTGTATTAATTTACATATATTGCTAAAATAACCTTGAGGTGACTTATGAAAACCACATTAAGGAATTTATTCGAAAGAGAAATTTTTGAATCTTATGTAATCTTATCTGCAAAAAATCAGTTAGATCGTTCATTTGAGAGTGTCTCAATATTAGAAACACCAGATTTTGAACATTATATTATTGAGCGTAGTTTAATTCTCACGACTTTTTATCCTGTGAAAACGGATGTTGAAACGTTTAAAACCTTAATGTTTGCACTAAATAAAAAAGAAACTGCAGGCATTATTATTAAAATGAATCGTTATATTGATATCATTCCTGAAGAAATTATTAGACTTAGTGATCAGTTAAATATTCCAATCATCTCACTTAATTATGATGCTAATCTATCTCTTTTGTTTAATAACATTCTAAGTGAGCTTCAAAGTCAAGACTATTCAAATTATGCATTTGATGCAAACTATTCTCTATTTCTCAAGCAAGTTTATGAAGAGCCATCTTCAAAAACATTGATGACCATTGTCGAAAAAATACCCGATTTAGAACTTTTAGTTCAAAACATAGACAATAAGACGACTTATTACTCAAATGAACAGATGTTTAGCTATTTTAATCAATCTAAATCAACAAAAAACCTATTTCAAAGAATAGGTGATGAGCTCTATTATAGTGAAGATATCGTTTATGATGAGAAACCTATTTATCGGGTTGTTTTTATGGCAAAAAATGATAAACGGCACATACTGCATAATTATATTGAAATATTTAAATTGATGATTATCGTAATTCATCAAAAGAAAATTGAAAACACTTTAAAACAAAATCAATTTCTTCTTAATTTCGTTTCGAACTTATCATCTAATTATAATAACCTTCAATTGATTGAGGCGAGTAAAAGATATCATTGGAATGTTGTATTCCCAGTGACTTTAGTTCTCTTTTCAATTAAACAAAATCATAAAGATACAATCAACCCAAATTTAGTGGAATATACAAGAACTGTAATAATAAATAAATTTCATCTAAATAGTGATGAAATACGTTATACATTGCTCAATAATCAACTTCTTTTCATCTTAAATACAATTGAATCAATTCCAATAAATGAGACCATGAAAAATATTTATGATACGTTAAAAATTAAATATAAAGATTTAATAATTAAAATCACTTATTCTAATCTAATTTATGATGCTGCACAAATATCTAAAACTTATTTTCAACTTTCAGAAGCTCTTGTTCATATTGAAAATAATAATTTAGCTGTCAATCTTTTTACAGAGGACAATATTAAATTACTCAACTTATTAAAAAATATTGATTATATCCATTTAAAAGAATATGTCTATTCTAAACTTAAAAATCTAATTGATTTCGAGAAAAAAAATAATACCCCTTTAATTGAAACTCTTTATAAGCATATCGAGTGTAAGTTTAATGCGAAAGATACAGCAAAACAATTAATTATCCATTATAATTCTGTAAGATATCGATTAAATGTTATTCAAGATTTAGGTATCAATGTTTTGGAAAATGATGGCGGTCATTTTG
The DNA here is from genome assembly GCA_002422135.1 of Acholeplasmataceae bacterium UBA6181. Classification (GTDB taxonomy): domain Bacteria; phylum Bacillota_I; class Bacilli_A; order Acholeplasmatales; family Acholeplasmataceae; genus UBA6181. Next base: position 400 of record DITP01000052.1, on the reverse strand, counting down.
ATATATATTTTGCTCTTTATTTATACAGAAATTTTGAATTACTGAACAAATAGTATACTAGTTCTAGTATTAAGTTTAAAATATGCAAAATTAAAAAAAAAATTATTTGATTTTTATAGGAAATGGTGTTTGAACGTGCTTCAAAAAGAGTAAAATGGATGTGGGTTGGTGAAAATAATGACATTTAAACGTATTCAAATCATATATTATATATCCTTACTACTATTTGCTATAATCATTCTTTTATTAGCGTTTGTTATTCCACATGGTGGATACATCATTGAAGAACCACCAATGATTATCGATGAAGATAACATTCCTTTATCATATACTGCTATCAAACCTACAGTACTAGAGAATGCAACCATTATTGATACCTATGAAAGTAGTACTGCATTAA
>DITP01000085.1 GCA_002422135.1 Acholeplasmataceae bacterium UBA6181 | reverse complement strand
AAGGATTTCTTAGAAGATCTTCACGCCCACGATCTTTCAGAATTTTTTGAGGAACTAGATGATCAAGAAAAAGATCATATTTTTTCGCTTTTAAGTGATGAAAAACTCGCAGAACTTGTCAGTTATTTAGAAACCGATGATGCTGCTGATTTATTATCAGAACTCGACATTGATAAACAGGTTACTTTAGTTGAAATGATGGAGCCGGATGATGCTGTAGACATCATTCAGGAACTTGAAGAAGATGAACAAGAAGAGCTATTAAATCGTTTAGGTAAGGATTCAGAAGTCATAAACCTAATTTCATATGATGAGGATGAAACTGGATCTGCAATGACAAATCAAGTCATTGTGATTCATCCAGAGATGGATGTTAAAGATGCTACTAAACAAGTGATAAAAGAAGCACCAGATGTTGAAACAATATCTACAATTTTTGCAACAGATGAAGAAAATCATTTTTTAGGCGTTGTACCTCTAAAAATTCTATTAAAAGCGAAAACACCTTTCTTGGTTAAGGAATTAATCCAAGATTCACCCTACGTTTTTGATAAAGACCCGATTACACAATCGATTCAATCCATTAATAATTACGATATTTATGAAATGCCAGTTTTAAATGAAAAGCATGAACTTGTTGGTATGATCACACTTGATGATGCCTTAGATATTTATCAAGAAGAAGCGATTGAGGATTTTGAAAAATTAGCCGCATTACCAGAAACCGATGAAGACCATCATGTTTTAAAAGTAGCGTTACATCGAGCACCATGGTTAATCTTTTTGCTTGCTTTATCAATACCAATTTCACTTGTCACATCTCTTTTCGAACATGTACTTGCAACCGTTACGATTCTTATTATATTTCAACCGCTTATATTAGGATCTGCGGGTAATGTTGCTACTCAAACACTTGCTGTAACTTTAAAAATGTTATCATCGAATGAAAAAGGAATTATAAGGAATTCAACTCGAGAGATTTTAACAGGCATGATCAATGGGTTTTTAATTGGATTGATTGCTGTGATAATGACCATTGTTTTTGCTTTTATTAATCCTTCATTATCCAATCAGCCTTATTTAATTTCGCTTGTTGTTGGACTATCTCTTTGGTTGACAATTTTCTTTTCACCCATCATCGCAATCATCATACCTGTGACATTAGATAAGCTAAAAATTGATCCGGCAATTGCTTCAGGACCCTTTATTACAACAATTATTGACATTACCGCTTTATTTATATACTTTGGTTTAGCAACGCTTTTTTTAGGAGGTATTTGAGATGAAACATATTAATTTTAAACACTCAGATGACTCTATAAAGAAAACATTAAAAGCCATGCATGCTTTTGATATTTCAATCTATTTCCCCCAGTATGATAAATTAGAAAAACAACGAATCATTGCGTTAATAGACCAACAAAAACTTGCTGATATGTTTATTCTTTTGAGTGAAGAAGAACAATGGGACGTTATTGAATTACTTTCTGAATCAAGAAAAAAAGCGTTGTTTAGAACTTTAGAAAGTGATGATTTAAAAGAATTTATGGCCTCACTTAATGAAGAGAAGCAAGCCATCGTGTTTAGTCTTTTATCTGCCGTTAAAGCTAAAGCAATCAAGTTGTTATTAGAATATAAAGATGATTCAGCAGCTTCTATCATGTCGACTGATTTTATATCGATTCATCAAGATATGTCGATTAAAGAAGCGACGAATAAACTTGTCACAACATCTAAAGATCAAGACTACATTGATTCTATCTATGTACTTGATGATGACAAGATACTTGTAGGTGTGATTGATTTAAAAGAATTAATTATTGCCAGAAGTAATCAAAAACTCGTGAATATTATGATTGTTGATTACCACTTTGTTTATGAAGATGATTCGATAGAATTAGCCATACAAACCGTTAAAGATTATGATAGAAATGCAATACCGGTGTTAGATGAAGAACATCATATGCTAGGTATTGTGACTGCGGATGACGTTTTTGATGAGTTAGTTGAAGACATCGAATTTGACTATCAACGTATGGCTTTACTTGATAATCATGAATCAACATCATCAGCATTAACTCGTTCTAAACAACGTTTGCCATGGCTTTTAATTGGTGTTGTTTTAAATCTCATCATTGCAAGCTTTCTTTCGATATTTGAAGTAACCATCGCAGAAGTTGTAGCGCTTGTGTTGTTTCAACCACTGATCTTGGGGATGGCAGGTAACATTGGTACACAATCACTTGCTGTGACTATTCTTGGATTTCATCGTGAAGAATTTGATCGAAAGAAAATGCCGAAGACACATGTTATTAAAGAGATTACGATTGGGTTGTTGAACAGCCTATTGTTAGGCTTTGCAGCCTATCTTTTAGTCTTTGGATTTTTAACACTGATTCCAACAGGCTCTCAGACACCGGATAGTATGGCATTTGTTGTTGGTCTTGCTACAAGTTTAAGTATGTTTGTTTCAGCATCCATGGGTGCATTAATACCGATATTCTTGAATCGAATTCAAATTGATCCTTCTACAGCTTCAGGCCCGATTATGACCACCATCAATGACTTAGTTTCATTAGTCATTTATTTTGGGATAGCTACCATAATGTTCTTATAAGACAATAGATTATGTTATACTAAAATTACGTATACTATGCAAAGGGAGTCAAATTAAAATGGAAAAATATTTACAAACTTATCAAGATGTAAGACGCAAGATCATTGCGTTTAATTACATGGGTTTTTTATTTTCTTGGGACCAAGAAACAGAAGCCCCGAGCGCATCTCAAGAATTCCGGAGTAAACAATTTCAAGTTATTGCTGAAGAACGCTATAAATTATCATCTGATCCCGCTTATGTAGAAGCCATTGAAAAACTGTATGAAAATTTGAATGAACTAGATGATGAATTAAAAGTTGAAATTAAGAATGAATATAAAGATTTACGTTGGGTAAAAAAGATTCCAAAGGATGAATATATCGAATTTCAAGTTTTAACTCAAAATGGGTCAAATGTATGGCAAGTTGCAAAAGCGAATAATGATTTTGCTTCTTTTCAACCCACATTAGAAAAAATCGTAGAATATTTACGAAAATTTGTTAAGTATCTCGAAACAGATACTCTCAAAGGCTATGATGTCCTTTTAGATATGTATGAAGAAGGCATGGGTATGAAAGAGTATGATGAGTTTTTCAATACATTAAGAGAAGAACTTGTACCATTTGTTTTAGAAGTGACAAAAGATAAACCAACAAAATTCTCTCGTAAGCTCACACACAGTGTTTTTCCAAGAGAACAGCAAAGAGAATTCTCTCTTTATTTGATGGATGTTTTTCATTATGATAAGACAAAAGGCTTACTAAAAGAAAGTGCACATCCATTCACCAGTGGTAACGCCTCAGTTGATACAAGAATTACAACACATTTTCATGAGGATCATTTAGTATCATCTATATTTTCGACGATTCATGAAATGGGTCATGCGATTTATGAAATGCAAAATGATCCAAAATATGATGACACGTTTTTACACGGTGGTACGAGCATGGGTATCCATGAATCACAGTCAAGAATGTATGAAAACATGTTAGGTCGAGCAAAAGAGTTCTGGGATATTCATTATGCAAAACTCGTCGAATTATTTCCAAAACAATTAAAAAATGTTACTGTAGACGAATTTGTTCGTTACATTAATACTGCAAGACGTTCATTAATACGGATTGAAGCGGATGAATTAACTTATGCACTTCATATTATGGTACGTTATGAACTTGAAAAGTTGTTGATTAGCGGGAAACTCAAAGTCAAAGATCTTCCAAAAAAATGGAAACAACTCATGGGACAATACGTTGGTATTAGACCTAAGCATGATGCAGAAGGGGTTTTACAAGATATCCATTGGTCAGGTGGATCGATGGGATATTTCCCTACCTATGCATTAGGCTCAGCTTATGCTGCACAAATCTATCATGCGATGAATCAAGATTTTAATGTTTTGGAAGCGATTAAAAACAATCAAATTGACCAAATCAATGCTTGGACTAAAGAGCATATTCATAAATACGCAAGAACTAAGTCTCCAAAAGAATTAATGTTGATTGCGACAAAAGAACCATTTAGTCCGATGTATTATGTTCAATATCTAAAAGAAAAATTCAGTCAAAAATAAGGAAAAACCATGTATTCATTACGATCGCTTTATCAAATTGGCTATGGACCATCGTCATCACACACGATGGGACCAGCGAAAGCAGCCAGTCGTGTGAAGACGATGATGAATGACCTTGATCATTATGAAGTTACGCTTTATAATTCATTAGCCTTAACAGGTACTGGTCATTTAACACAAGAAGCAATCAAAGAGTCACTCGCACCGAGTGCGGTGACTTTTTTTACGTTTATTGATCCTTTGAAACACCCAAATACGTTGATTATCAAAGGATATCAACAAGATGTTTTAAAAATAGAAAAAGAAGTGATGAGTGTTGGTGGCGGCAGAATTTTGTTCAAAGATGAAGATGATTTAGAACCAATTGTTTATCCACATACCACATTTAAAGCAATCAAAACATATTGCCGTACTCATCATTTAACACTTGCAGATTATGTATTTCAATTTGAAGGAGATGGAATTCATGATTTCTTTAAAGAAATATGGGAAGCTATGAAAAGTGCGATTCACCGAGGTATATCGACCGAAGGTATTCTACCAGGTCCATTAAAAATGAAACGAAAAGCACCTAAATTATTCCATCAAGATTCAAAAAAAGAAGTACCCGAGATTACAGAAAACCGAATGGTTAGTAGTTATGCATTCGCAGTTAGTGAAGAAAATGCAAGCGGAGGTATCATCGTTACAGCACCTACATGTGGTGCCTGTGGTGTTTTACCTGCTGTGCTTTATTATATGCATGAAAAGCATGAAGTGGTCACCGAAGAACGTGTGATACGTGCTTTAGCGGTTGCAGGATTGATTGGGAATTTAATTAAGCATAATGCCTCCATCAGTGGTGCGGTTGCGGGATGTCAAGCTGAAATTGGTAGTGCCTGTTCGATGGCTGCTGCGGCACATGCAACACTATTCAATTTATCCATGGATCAAGTTGAATATGCTGCTGAAATTGCCATGGAACATCATTTAGGTCTTACATGTGATCCGATTAATGGATACGTCCAAATTCCTTGCATCGAACGAAATGCAGTTGCTGCTCTTCGTGCGATTGATGCATGTGGACTTGCTTATTTCTTAACAGATTCAAGAAAAATTTCACTTGATATGGTGATTAAAACAATGTATCAAACAGGCTTGGATATGCACACATCTTACAAAGAAACATCCCATGGTGGACTTGCAAGTCATTATGAGGAGGATGAAGATGTTAACTGTTGGTAGTCAAGTTAAAGGATTATCAGTTGATTTAGATTATCAAGGCCAAGGCGTGATAAAACACGAGGGGTATGTTATTTTCGTTAAAGGCCTGCTTGACCAAGAAGAAGCGATAGTTGAAATTACAAAACTTAGAAAAAAATTTGGTGAAGCTAAAATCATTGAAATCATCAAGAAAAATCCAAACCGAAGAGACGATCCAGAATCCATTCTTGGAAGTTGTGATATGATTCATATGACTGAAGATAAACAATTATTATGGCAAAAGAAAATTACTGAAGAAACACTTAAAAAAATTACAGGACTTGATTTAAAGATTAACGATATTTTAACCGATAACAAGCCTAGAAATTATCGAAATAAATCAGTATTTCATGTCATGGAAAGTCGTATTTTAACACTAGGGCTTTATGAAAAAGAATTTTATAAACTTATTAAAGTTGATTCATTTTCACTCGCTGATCAGGCTACGAATGACATGATTAAAGTACTCAATGCTTCAAAAATTATGATTGATCCTGCCATCTTAAAGTATGTCGTTTGCCGAACAAATCCTCAAGGAGAAATTCTTTTGACATTGGGTGCGAAGTCTTCAGATTTTATTGGCTTAGAAAGTATCATTCGTCTATTAAAACCTATTAAAAATATGGTAGGATTGACGCTTAATATCATGGATGATCAAACATCGATACTTGGGAAAAGCTCATACACTTTACTCGGTGAAAATCGCATTAAAGAGCCATTAGGAGAAATTGAAATTTACTTAAATGATCGATCATTTTATCAGATTAATCCCCCAGTTATTGAAAAAGCTTATCAACTCATGAAATCACAAATGAAAAATGGACAAACAGTGATTGATAGTTATAGTGGTGTGGGGTCCATTGGTTTTTATCTTTCAGATAAAGCATCTCATGTGACGATGATTGAATCGAATCCTGAAGCTAGTGAACACGCACAAATGACTAAAGATAAATACGGTTATCAACACATCGATGTCATCTTAGGGCGTACTGAAAATATTATCCAAGATTATGATGCGGATATTTTAATTGTTGATCCCCCAAGAAATGGATTGCTTCCTGAGTTTATTGATAAAATATTACTTAAAAAATATCAACAAATCTTTTATCTTTCTTGTGATGTAAAAACACTTGCTCGTGATTTATTATCACTTCATGATATCTATGAAATTGAATCAATATATTCACTAAAAATGTTTTATCAAACATCATCACTTGAAACACTCGTATTTTTAAACAAAATGACTCAAAACTAATTTGAGCCTTTTTTTATAATCTTACAAAGGGATTGAATTGTTGTTCGTGTCCTATGGTTGAATGTCTTCCATGGCCAGGATAAATAATTGTTTCCTTTGGAAATATGTGATACATTCTTTTGATTGTATGATAGAGGATTTCGCTATTTGCACGGGGGATATCTGTTCTACCAATACTTTGATAGAAGAGTGTATCACCCGTGAATAAAATATAATCGACATAAAGTAATGTTCCACCCTCAGAATGACCCGGGGCATCATAAACTTTAAATGATTTTCCTAAAGCATCAAATGTATAGCCTTCTGTGACCCAAACATCAACTGGTATAGCATAACCAAAACGATTGAGTGGAAAGTTCCCCACAAATTCGATATCTTTTTTTGGTGCATAAACTAAAACATCAAAATGGGATTTCATTTGCTTAACTCCACCGACATGGTCATGATGTCCATGGGTGATATAAATCAAGTCAACGATTAAATTTTCACCTTCAATGTATTGAATGACTTCTAGGCTTTCATAGCCGGGATCAATGATTATGGCATGACCTTGATTTGATATGACATAACAGTTACTTCGAAGTAATCCAAGTGAGAATCTTTTAATATGCATACTATCACCACATGCAATTATAGCATAAAACGTTTTCAAGTCCTGAAACAAGAATTTAAGATTTAAAAAACGTATAATTAAGAGTGAGGAAGTGATATGATGTCCATCAAGCAAAGTTATATTGAACTTATTGGGAATACTCCGATGTTAAGAGTTCATCGTTACGAGGAAAAAATTAAAAGTAAAGCAGAAATTATTTTAAAATTAGAAAACTTTAATCCAATGAGTAGCGTAAAAGATCGTCTTGCATTTGCACTTATTGAATCTTTTGAAAAACAAGGATTAGTCAAAGAAGATACTGTGTTTATCGAACCAACAAGTGGAAATACTGGAATAGGACTTGCATTTATTTGTGCAGCAAAAGGTTATAAACTCATCCTCATTATGCCCGAAACAGTCTCTAAAGAACGTGCACAAATCGCGAGAGCCTTAGGTGCAACTGTGATTTTAACTGAAGGTCCTTTAGGTATGAAAGGGTCTATTTCAAAAGCACAACAGTTATTAAATGAAAATCCTCATTATGTGATGCCGATGCAATTTGAAAATTTAGCAAATGCAGAAATTCATCGAAAAACAACAGCATTAGAAATTATGAAAGATACAGATTCAAATTTGGATTATTTCGTTGCTGGAGTTGGAACTGGTGGTACAATAACTGGAACTGGTGAAATACTTAAAATACATATACCCAATGTCAAAGTAATTGCTGTGGAGCCTGAGGGATCACCGATGATTTCTAAAGGCGTAGCCGGTCCTCATAAAATTCAAGGAATCGGTGCAGGGTTTATTCCACAAGTATTAAATAAAGAAATTATTGATGAAGTCATCACTATAACAGATGATGAAGCATTTGAGACAACAAGGCTACTTGCTAAAACAGAAGGTGTACTTATCGGTATGTCATCTGGAGCCGCACTATGTGCTGCGAGTAAAATAGCTTTAAGAGAAGAAAACAAAGGAAAGAGGATTGTTGTGGTTATGGCAGATACCGGTGAAAGATATTTGTCAACAACACTATTTGAATGAGACCATTTACCTGTACAGTCGCAGACGTACGTTCTGCTAAAAAATTTGATCCAGCTGCACCGAATTGTATGATGATTTATTTTACTTATCCTGGTGTTATTGCACTTAGAAGACATCGAAGAGCTCATAAACTATGGAATAAAGGGTTTCAAAATTTAGCACGTTTTATAAGCTATCGAACACGTCGAATCACAGGTATTGATATCCATCCAGGTGCTAAAATTGGGAAAGGGGTATTTATTGATCATGGCATGGGATTAGTAATTGGCGAAACCGCAGTTATTGGTGATTATTGTGTTCTATATCACGGTGTTACTTTAGGTGCTAACACGTTTGATAAAGTGGATCGTCATCCCAAATTAGGAAACCATGTGATTGTATTCGCTGGTGCTAAAATTATCGGTCCCATACATATTGGTAATCATAGTATTATTGCTGCTAATGCTGTCGTAGTTAAGGATGCTCCAGAAAATAGTAAACTCATTGGTATTCCTGCACATAGAAGTAGCTCAATTTGAGTTACTTTTTTATTAAAAAAAGGTGAAGCTTAAAGCTACACCTTACGTTGATAATAAAAAACTATATAAGCATCAATGCTCTCAAAATAATGTAGGTGAGGTATGCAATATAAATGCCAACAAGCATCATACCTTCAAATCTAGATACTTTTTGTTTACTAATGGCAAATATAATGGCAAACAATGTAATAGGGATTAAAATAAGTGTGTCGATTGCGACATCTTGATTGACACCGAGTGGTGTGAAAACACCAGATAAACCAAGAATGAATAAAACATTAAATATATTTGACCCAACGATGTTACCAAATGCTATTTCATTTTCACTCTTTCTTGCAGCGACGACTGAAGTGACCATCTCAGGTAAAGATGTACCGATTGCAACCACAGATAATCCAACTAATGTGGTTGCTTTAGTAACTGTCATACCAAAGGAATCAACAAGTAATTTAATGGCAATAAATTCAGCGCCTTTCGTTACCATAAAACCACCTAATGATACACCGATAATACCAATGATAAGAAGTAATATCGCTTTTTTGGAATTTATCACTTTAATTTCAATGTTATCGATGGCTTGGTTTTTATTCGTAAGCATTAAATAAATGTAATAAGCAAATAAAACTAGCAAAATCAATGCTTCCCATGAAGCGATGATATAGTCACTTTGGAAATAGAAAACCAAAATGGCAATCACGAGAGTTGCTAAAATCAAAAATGGAAATTCTTTTTTATGCATTGTGGGACTAACTGGAACAGTTCTTACCAAGGCTGTTAATCCTAAAATTAATGTGATATTCACAATGTTAGATCCAATGACATTTCCCAATGCAATATCCGCAGTAGCTCCAGGAGCTACGGTTAAAGAAGATACAAAACTTACTGCGAGTTCAGGAAGAGATGTCCCAAATGCAACGAGTGTTAATCCAATAATTAACGGTGAGATGTTATGTTTTCTAGCCATGGAGCTTGATGACAATACGAAGAAATCAGCACCTTTAATGAGAAATACAAACCCAATGACAAGTATTCCTAGATTTAATAAAATATCCATGTATTGAAACTCCTTATTGAAATAAAAAGCCTTTAAGACAAAAAGTCCTAAAGGTCTCGTTACAAGATAACTTGAAATTAACCGGGTATGTTTATTACCGTCTTGACGATTAATTTAGGGCTAACTACTCCCCTTTATGTTTTAATCTTAGCACATTAAAATCACATAATCAATAAGATATGAAACGATGAAATCGTTATCAATCATGAATATTAGACTTGGAAAAAATATATAGTTGACAAAGAACTATTTATTTGTTAGAATGAATAGGGTTTTAGGAGGAATTATCATGATTTGGGTAGACTATATCGTAATTATCGCATCCATCTTACTCGTGGCATCCGTTGCACTCATGAGTTCACAAGATGATATCAAAGACGCATTTTCTGGAGAAAAATCAGAACTTTTCAAGAATCGTAAAACAAGAGGTCTTGAATTATTCTTAATGCGTTTCACAGCAGTCGTCAGTGTGATCTTAATTGTTGGCGTTGTGCTATCGAATAACTTGCATTAATTAAACGATAAAGTGTTTCCAAGGGAAGCACTTTTTTTTGCTATGGAGGCATATATGCCACAACGTTACTTCTTAGAAGAAAATAAAGGGTTGATTACTGGCCAAGATGCACATCATATTAAACAAGTCATGCGAATGAAATCGGGTGACATGATTATTGTTTGTGCCGAGGGTAAATGTTATGAAGCATCTATTGTAATTAAAAAAGATGAAGTTTCTTATGAAATTATTAAAACGCTTGAAAATCAAGAAACACTAGACATTACACTCTTTCAGGGTATGCCTAAGGGTAATAAGATTGAAATTACGCTTAAATATGCAACCATGTATGGCATTTCCCATCTCGTTTTAGTTGATATGATACGATCGATTCAGGGTGGAAAACCAAGTGAGCAAAAACAAAAAAGATATCACATGATTATGAAAGAAGCATCTGAACTTTCACATCGATTTTCGATTCCTACACTAAAGTACATTGAAGGATTAGAGAACGTTCAATGGGATCATTATGACCTCATATTACTCGCTGATGAAGATGAGAAAACTACCACTTTAAATGACGTAATACCAGAACAATTAAAACCATTAAAAATTGCACTTATTATCGGTCCTGAAGGTGGAATTGATTTAAAAGAAAGAGTCTATTTAAAGCAACACAACGCGAAATTTATTTCGCTAGGTTCAAATATATTATCATCTGAGATTGCTTCACTCTATGCGTTAAGCATTCTCAACTCGAAAATCCCTAAATGTTTTGACAAACAATAAAAAATCATATATAATGATGAAGGCTAATTACTTATAGCGTGGAAGGAGGGCAGACCGATGCCTAAAACAGTTGTTCGCGAAAAAGAATCTATTGAAGACGCTTTACGTCGTTTCAAACGCGATGTTTCTAAGTCAGGAAACCTCCAAGAAGCACGCAAACGTGAGTTTTACGTTAAACCAAGTGTGGAACGTAAAGATCGCCAACGTGCAGCACGCTCGAAGAAAAAATAATCTAAGATTAAACGCACCTCAAGGGGTGCGTTTTTGTCGAAAAAATCAGTGAAAAGAACAGGTGATGTTCTTTTTATTTCTCCATGTGGTATAATTGATACACGATAAGGAGCGGATTTAATGAAATTAAATCGACAAATTCATCATGCTGAAGCTATTGCCCGATTAGTTGGCATACAAGATCGTAACCTTTTGGTTTTCAAACAATATTTAGGTATTCATGTATCAGTCCACGGTTCTGAAGTCGTTACCGATGGAAAGGAGAATACCCGACCATTGTTGGAAGCTATTTTTTCGGTTTTAATTGATTTAGCTGAACATCAAGTTCAACTCACTGAGCGTGATGTCATGTATATTATCAAACTTGCTGAAAAAGATGAACTTGAAGGCGTATTTGAACTTTATAAAAACCGAAAAAAAATTCTTGTGAATGATATGGGGAGATCCATCTATCCTAAAACATTTAACCAAAAAGATTTTGTAGATGCGATTGAATCACATGATTTAATTCTAAGTGTCGGACCTGCAGGAACAGGGAAAACATATTTAGCAGTGGCACAAGCTGTTGCTGATTTAAAAAATGGAAAAGTCAAAAAATTAATTTTAACACGTCCTGTGGTTGAAGCTGGAGAAAACTTAGGATTTCTTCCAGGAGATTTAAAAGAAAAAATCGATCCTTATTTGGTTCCACTTTATGATGCACTCTATGAAATGTTAGGGATGCAAACAACATTGAGTTTGTTAGAAAAAAACATCATTGAGATTGCACCACTTGCATATATGCGTGGAAGAACTTTGGAAAATGCCTTCATTATTTTAGACGAAGCCCAAAATACGACAAGAGTCCAAATGAAGATGTTTTTAACAAGATTAGGGTTTGCATCGAAAATGGTGATTACTGGAGATCCAAGTCAAACAGATTTACCGAGAGGCGTTCTCTCCGGTTTAAATCAAGCTCTAGAGTTATTAAATGATTTGGATAATGTTAAAATCATCAAATTTGATAGACTTGATGTGGTCAGAAATCCACTGGTTCAGCGGATTCTTGAAAGGTACGAAGCACATGAGAATCAAAATATATAATCAATCCGATTTTGAGACTAAAAAAATTTCAAAACTACTTAAAAAAATTTTTCGTACCATCAATGAAAAGAATAATATGTCAATTGTTTTTGTTTCTCTAGAAAAAATACAAGAGTTAAATAAAACATTTCGACAAATTGATAAAGTGACAGATGTCTTAAGTTTTCCAAATGATGATTTTGAAGATAAAACATTGGGTGATATTTTCATTTCACTCGATAAAGCAAAAGAACAAGCTGAAAGTTATGGCCATAGCTTTGAACGTGAAGTAGGATTTCTAGCTGTTCATGGTTATCTTCATCTTACAGGGTATGATCATCATACAAAAGAAGATGAAGAAAAAATGATAGAGATGCAAGAAAGTATCTTAAAACGTGCGAAATTGGAGCGAAATTAATGAAAAATATTGAAGAAGCGAAAAAGGCTCGCATAAAAGCCTATACACCATATTCTCATTTTAAAGTGGGTGCAGCTATTGAATTAAAAGATGGCACTTTTATTCATGGCGCAAATATTGAGAATGCATCTTTTGGATTATCTAATTGTGCAGAACGCAGTGCGTTATTTTCACTCATCAGTCAAGGATATGATCCAAAAGACATCGTCTCAATGACTGTGATTGCAAATGATCACGGTCCCGTTTCACCATGTGGTGCATGTCGTCAAGTGATGCATGAACTTATCCCCAAAACAGCTAAAATTTATCTTGCAAATACAAAAGGCGAAATAAAAGAAACTAATACGGATGAATTATTGCCCTATGCATTTGTGCTCGATGAAAAACCTCATGAATAAACCCTATCGTTCTGGATTTATCGCAATCGTTGGTAGACCTAACGTTGGAAAATCGACACTGATTAACCAATTGATTGGAGAAAAGATTGCGATTATGAGTCCTAAACCACAAACCACGCGTCATCGAATCACTGGGATTTTAACCAAAAAGGATTATCAAATGATTTTTGTTGATACTCCAGGGATGCACAAAGGAAAAGATTTATTAAATCAGACGATAGATCAAATTGCAGTATCAAGTTTATCTGATGTAGACTTAGTACTATTTGTTGTTGATCATAAAAAAGGTAGTGCTGAAGAACATATTATTGAATATTTTAAAGGACAGAAAACGCCCGTTTTTCTTGTAATTAATAAAATTGATGAACTTTCCTCAAAATCCGAAATTGATGAAATCATTATGAGTTATTTAGGGAGTTATGATTTTGAAGGATATTATCCAATTTCTGCGAAAAATCAAACCTATCTCAATCGTCTCGAAGAATCACTTGTCCCATATCTTCCCGAGGGACCCCAATTTTATCCAACTAAGATGAGAAGCGATCAATCAGAAGAGCAACTCATGACGGAATTTATTCGTGAACGCATTTTATTTCATACCGAACAAGAAGTACCACACGCTGTTGCAGTCATCATTGAATCCATGGAAGAAAATAAAGAATTAAAAACTTTGGATGTCTCTGCATTAATCATTGTAGAACGTGCCACACAAAAACAAATATTAATTGGCAAAAATGGCGAAAAGATTAAAAAGATTGGTACAGAAGCGAGATTGGAAATTAATGAACGATTTTCAAAAAAAGTGCATCTTACCCTATGGATTAAAATCAAAAAAGATTGGCGTAATCGTCCATCTGATTTAAAAGCTTTTGGTTATGGTGAATAATGTGGAGGGGATTATATATCGCGTCCAACCTTATCAAGAACATGGAAGATTACTTTTTGTATATTCACCAATTGGCAAAAAGACATTATTAGCCCAAGGTGCCCAAAAAGTAAATCATCCCTCAAGAATTTTATCTCAGACGTTGACAAGGATATCTTTTAAAGAAGGCAACAAATCATTTTTAACGCTTCAAGAAGGGAAAATTCTTGATGATTATGCACACATCAAGTCAGATTTTCAATCCATGAAAATGGCTTCGATTCCTTTTGAGATTATTGATCATATTGTTATTGATCGTGAAGATCATGCGAAAATATATGATGAAGTTAAAGAAGTTTTAGCATCTAATTCTATTGAGCTTTCGAGTTTAAGTTTTTCATTAAAAATATTGAAAAGATTAGGCTATGGATTAAATTTAAAACCTGATGGGAGAAAAATTAAAGGGATCAATATTGAATCTGGTGGTTTAATCTATGAAGATGAAACAGAAATCATCGACCTTGATACGAAAGAGGCCTTAGAAGTTTTGAAACTTTATCTTAAGCCATATCAAGAATTAGAAAAGATGGATGACCAAACATTAAACCGAATGAAACAATTTATTTCTAAATATTACCAATATCATTTACAAACAACATTGAAAAATTTACAATAACCATAAAAGGATGTGGACAACTATGGCAACACTTGATCAACTTGTTCAGTACGCAAAATCGACAGGTTTTATTTACCAAGGTAGTGAACTCTACGGAGGTCTAGCGAATACGTGGGATTATGGCCCCCTTGGAAGCTTATTAAAAAAGAATATTAAAGATGTATGGATTAAGAAATTCATGCGTGAAAATCCATATAATGTATTAATCGATAGTTCGATTCTTTTAAACCCGGAAGTTTGGGTTGCGAGTGGTCATGTCGGTGGTTTTAGTGATCCTTTAACGGAGTGCAAATCATGTAATCAACGGTTTAGAGCAGACAAACTCATTGAAGACCATGATAAAAATGTTCATCCTGACGGATGGTCAACAGAACAAATGTATCAATATTTGGTTGATCATAAAGTGACTTGTCCTTCATGTGGAAAAGCTGATTTTCTTCCGATTCGTAAATTTAATATGATGTTTCAAACGCATCAAGGTGTGGTTTTAGAACAAGCCAATCAAATTTATTTACGTCCTGAGACAGCTCAAGGTATTTTCATCCAATTTAAGAACATTCAAAGAACAACCAGAAAGAAAATACCATTTGGTGTATGCCAAGTTGGGAAATCATTCCGTAATGAAATTACGCCAGGTAATTTCATTTTTAGAACACGTGAATTTGAGCAAATGGAAATGGAGTTCTTTTGCAAGCCTGGGACTGAAATGGAATGGTTTAGTTATTGGAAATCGTTTTGTATGGATTGGTTAACCAATTTAGGTCTTAAAAAAGAACATTTAGAATTTGACGATCATAAACCGGAAGCACTGAGTCACTATTCGAATGCAACCACTGATATCAGATATGAATTTCCATGGGGTTATGATGAACTATGGGGGATTGCAAGTCGAACAGATTATGATTTAAAAGCACATCAAAATCATTCGGGTGAGAACCTAACTTATTTAGATCCAGATACAAATGAAAGATATCTACCCTATGTCGTTGAACCAGCAGTTGGAGTTGAACGACTTGTCTTAGCATTTTTAAATGATAGTTATGATGAAGAAACATTAGAAAATAATGAAATTCGACAAGTGCTAAGAATTCATCCAGCGCTTGCTCCCTATAAAGCTGCGATCTTGCCGCTGATTAAAAAAGAACACGGTGAAAAAGCTTTTGAGATTTACCAAGAATTAGCGAAACACTTTGATGTAACGTATGATGAAACCCAAAATATTGGGAAACGTTATCGTAGACAAGACGCGATTGGAACTTATTTGGCGATTACGATTGATCATGATACGATGAATGACCAAACAGTAACTGTGAGAGATCGCGACACGATGGCTCAAGTAAGATTACCTATTAGCGAACTTAAATCATACATTGAAAAAGCGATTGAATTTTAGATAAGGAGTTAAACGATGGAAGAAAAGTTGATTCAAGAGATCAATGAGAAAACCCCAATCCTAGATTTAGTCAGCGAATTTGTTTCGCTTTCTAAGCGTGGAAAAAACTATATGGGGCTTTGTCCATTCCATCAAGAAAAAACGCCATCATTCTCTGTATCACCAGAAAAAAACATTGCCAAATGTATGTCTTGTGGTGAAGGTGGAACTCCGATTAATTTTTATCGTAAAATTAAAAACATTAGTTTCGAAGAAGCTGCACAAGAATTAGCACAACGTGCAGGTATTCAAATTAAACAAGTAAACGTTAAAAAAGAACCATTTGAAAAAGAATTTAAATTAATGGAAGAAGTCACCAATTTTTACCAGTTTAATTTAAAGCATAGTGAAAAAGGTCATGATGTATTAGACTATCTAGTCAAGAGAGAAGTGAATGACCAACTCATTGATCACTTTAGATTGGGTTATGCCCCACCATTTGGAAATACACTTTATCAACTCTTAAAAGATAAAGGCTATGAAACAACCGATATGATCAAACTTGGTGTGGTAAAACAATCTGATGATGGCTCTTATTATGATTTGTTTTCTGATCGGTTAATCTTTCCGATTACAAATCCAAAAGGTAATGTTGTGGGTTTTAGCGGAAGAACGCTCAATAAAAATGAAAATGCCAAATATATAAATAGTCCCGAATCTGTGATTTTTAAAAAGGGATCATTACTCTATCATTTATTTGAAGCATCTTCAGCAATTCGTAAATCGAAACAAGCTATTTTATATGAAGGATTTTTTGATGTTATCTCATCTTTTGGAGCGGGGATTGAAAATGGGATTGCTTCCATGGGAACTGCACTCACAAAAGAACATGCAAAACTCATAAAAAATATGACATCATCTTTAGTGATTGCTTACGATGGTGATAGTGCTGGATTAAAAGCTTCAGAACAAGCCATATCTATTTTGGAAAAAGAAGGATTAAAAATTGAAGTACTCACAATTCCAGAGAAGATGGATCCTGATGATTTTATCAAAGCTTATGGTGCAGAACAATATGAGAATTTATTTGCAGAATTTTTGAAAGATCCATATCAATTTCGTTATGCCTATTATAAAATGGGAAAGAATCTTCAAAATGCGAATGACATACAAGCTTTCAAGCTTAATGTCATGAAAATGATTGAATATGCGGATATTTCGATTCGTGCTATCTATGTCAAAAAATTAGCAGATGATCTCGGAATTCCAATTGAAGAATTAAGTCGAACGAAAACGAGACCACAGCTAAAATCATTACCTAAACCTGATAAAAAAGTGATGATTGACCGGCATACGCGTGCTGAATATTATTTAATTTTTGCGATGTTAAGAGACAAAAAACATGCGAAAACGATTCAAAAACAGTTAAAGAGAACGGATTTTGCTGATCACGTCGCTTCGTCTATTCGATCAAAAATTATCGATTATTATGATGATCATGAGATTCTGGTCTTAGAAGACTTTATGGATACATTGCCGCTAGAGGAACGCGTATTTTTAGAAGAAATCATTTTGAATGATTGGTTTTGGAAAATTAAAGTTGAGATGCAAGACATTGAAATTCTCGATTATGCTAAGCTGGTAAAAGAAGCCAGTTTAAAACGAAGATTGCAATATTTAAACGAAAAAATTAAATTAAGTGGTGACCACCCTAAAGAGAAAGATTTAAACGAACGGGATCAGGTCATTAAAGATTTGAAACACAAACCTCGGGAGGTATGAGTGTGGAATTAGAAAAAATTGTTGAACAATTGGTTAAAAAAGCAGGGAAGAAAAAGTTTATTGACCAAGAAGATGTTTTAGCTTTTGCACAACCAGGAACTGATCTATATTATGAGATTGAACGTGAACTCTTAAACAATGATGTTGACATCACCATTGAAGATGAAGAAGAGGAAGAAGTCGATATTTTGTCGGCAGCATTTACGGATGATGAAGAAGAGGAAGACGAAGAAGATATTGAAGATGAAGAGGAACCTGATGATTTATCATTATCAGGGCTAGAGGTTGAAGAAGAGGAACTTATCAACATCGAAACCATCGCATCTAACATCAAAATTGATGACCCCGTTCGTATGTATTTAAAAGAAATTGGTCAAATTCCTTTATTAAATCAAGAAGATGAACGGAAATATGCAGTCATGGTATCCAATGGTCGTTACGCAAAAGAACAACTTGAAGAAGTTCAAATTGGAGACCTTGAATTACCTGAAGAAGATATTTTAGAACTTAAGACATCGATTGAACGTGCTCAATATGCAAAGAACAAGCTTGTTGAAGCGAATTACCGTTTAGTTGTCAGTATTGCGAAACGGTATGTTGGTCGCGGGTTACTCTTCTTAGATTTAATCCAAGAAGGTAATATGGGACTCATGCGTGCCGTTGATAAATTTGATTATGAAAAAGGATTTAAATTTTCAACCTATGCAACATGGTGGATTCGTCAAGCGATAACCAGAGCAGTTGCTGATCAAGCCAGAACCATTCGTATCCCTGTTCATATGGTTGAAACCATTAATAAGATGATCCGTATTCAACGTCAATTGATCCAAGATTTAGGGAGAGAACCTTCATTAGAAGAAATCGCTCAAAAAATGGGCATTACCGTTGAAAAAGTTCAAAACATTCAACGAATTGCGAAAGAACCGATTTCTCTTGAAGCACATGTTGGTGAAGAAGAAGATTCATCACTCGGTGATTTCATCAGTGATCCTAATGCATTAACACCCCATGAATATATGCTTCAAGAAATGGTCAAACAAACGCTTGATGAAGTCTTAGAAACACTGACTGACCGTGAAGAAAAAGTATTACGGTTAAGATATGGGTTATTTGATGGTAAAAATCATACGTTAGAAGAAGTAGGTCGAGAATTTGGCGTAACTCGTGAAAGAATTCGCCAAATTGAAGCAAAAGCGCTTCGTAAATTAAGAAGTCCATCAAGACAAAATAAACTCCGCGAGTTTTACTATGGCAAAAAGTAAACGTATTACCTTTTTAGCAGAACTAACAAAGGGCTATCATACAGTTTTAGATATTGGATCTGACCATGGATATGTTCTTTTAGAAGCTTTACAAAAAGGTTATATCAAAAAAGGCATTGCAAGCGATATACGTGTTGAACCGCTTATGCAAGCCCAAAAAAACTTAGAAAATCAGGATGCAAAAACCATTCTTTCGGATGGTTTTTTGAATATCCATGAATCTTTTGATTGTGCCATCATTGCCGGAATGGGTGCCTATTTAATTGGCGACATCTTAAATCATGCACCAAAAGACAATATCACTTATATATTACAAGCCAATGATAAACCGGAGATTTTAAGAACATATTTAATGGAACATGGTTTTATGATTACGGATGAGTTTGTCGTACGTGATCGTTTCTTTTATGTCATTATGAAAGTTAAACGAGGAGAGATGTTACTAGACTCTAAAGATTTAATTTTAGGACCGATTTTAAAGTATAAATCTGAAGCAATTCCTTATTTTGAGAAAAAAATACAAATGCTCTCAAAATTATTAAATCAAGTTGGTGAAAAGAGAAAACAAGAAATTAAAGAATTATTGACGATTTATCAATCAAATTTAAAACAAATACATATTTAAATGACGAATAACTTTACTAAAGTAAAAAAATTGGTTAAAATAAACAATGTACATCTAGAACAACATAAAATTTTAGGAGGTATTTCTATGAACGAATATCAAACACTTCAAAAGCTCGATCGATCTTTACAAGCATTCCGCAGAAGCGGTATTTATAAAAGAACTTCAACGAAATTATCGGATGCAGATATTATGGTTTTATTTTGTATCGCTTTTTGCGATATGAACCAAAGAATTAAATTAACAGACGTTGCCAAAACACTACGTGTGACATTACCCGCAGTGACGCATAAGGTGAATGATTTAGTTGAACAACATTTTTTAATTAAAGAAACATCTGAAAAAGATTTACGAGTGACGTATATTAAGTTAACTCCTCAAGGAAAGTCTTATGTTGAATCCATAAGAGAAGCTTATTATCAACCACTTAAAGCATTGAAAGATCATCTAGGAACTGAAGATACTGCAACTTTAATGAAATTATTAGACAAAATTTCACTCATGAAGAAGTAGGTTTTTAGATTTAAAAAGAGAGGCTACTTATGAAACGCATTTTATCATTTCTCAAGCCATATAAATGGGGAGTTATCCTCGTTTTTATTTTGGTTGCTACGAGAGCAGTTTTAGATTTATTACTCCCGATGATTTTAGGCCGATTAGTCAATGAAGGGATTGGATTTGGGAGTCAAGTCGTTGAACCAAATTTAAGTAAAGTTTATCAATTTTCATTGATAATGTTCATTATTACTGTGATAAGTATTGGTGTGACGATTTTTTCTGGATACATGGAATCAAAAATTTCGGCATCATTCGCTGTGGATTTAAGAAAAGCAGTTTATCACAAAATTGAACAATTTTCCATGCGAGAAGTGAATCATTTTTCAACATCATCTTTAATCACAAGATCTACTAATGATATTCAACAACTTCAAAATTATATGAATATGATGCTCCGGATGTTAATCTTACAACCGTTTTTAGCCATAGGAGCGGTTACTTTTTCTATTTTACAACATCCAACATTATCGATGATTTTAATCGCATCCGTTACCGCACTCGTTATTATGCTTGTCATTATTTTTGCCATCACATTGCCGAAGTTTCAACTGGTTCAAAAACTTGTTGACCGGTTGAATTTAGTGACACGTGAAAACTTAACGGGATTAAGAGTAGTTAGAGCGTATAATACCCAAGAATTCCAAGCGAAGCGTATTGATGATGCATCAAAAGCTTCCATGGTTTTAAACATATTTGTCAATCGTGTGATGGGCCTTATGTGGCCAATCATGAGTTTAATCATGGGATTTACATCATTATCTATCGTCTATTTTGGATCTAAATATTTTGTTGGAGTCGATGGATTCGATCCAGGTTCATTAATGGCACTTATGCAATATGCCATGCGTGCTGTGATGAGTTTTATGTTCCTCACGATGATATTTATCATGATCCCAAGAGCGACTATTTCGGCTCGTCGTGTGAAAGAAGTATTAGACATGGATATTAAAATTGAAGATCCAGTCAATGCAGCAATTCTTCCGGATGACATGCAAGGAGAAATTAGATTCGAAGATGTTTGTTTCCAATATCCGGATGCTGATGAACCTGTGTTATCTCATCTCACATTTACAGTAAAACCAAACACTACTACGGCATTCATTGGGTCAACTGGTAGTGGGAAATCAACTCTAATCAATTTAGTTCCAAGATTTTATGAAAGAAGCTGTGGGTCCATCACCATTGATGATATTGACATTAAACAAATGCGTCAAGAAGACTTACATGGCTTAATCGGTTACGTACCACAAAAAGGTGTGTTATTTAGCGGAACAATTGCTGAAAATATTATGTTTGGAAAAGAAAATTATACCAAAGATGATATGGTTGAAGCTGCAAAAATAGCACAAGCACATGATTTCATTATGGAAATGGAACATCAATATGAAACGAACGTTGCCCAAGGAGGCACAAGCGTTTCAGGTGGTCAACGTCAACGTCTATCGATCGCGAGAGCAATCGCTAAAAAACCACTCATCTATATTTTTGATGATTCTTTTTCAGCGCTTGACTATCAAACAGATCAAAAACTGCGTAAAATGATGGACGAAAAAGTAAAAGCTACCAAATTAATTGTTGCACAACGTATCAATACGATTCGATATGCGGATCAAATTATTGTATTAGATCAAGG
>DITP01000007.1 GCA_002422135.1 Acholeplasmataceae bacterium UBA6181 | reverse complement strand
GATATCTAGCTATAAACACCATGAATCCATTCATAACAATCTAATTAAGATTAACTATCCACAAAACAAAATTATTCATTTTTTCGACAATTGATTATAAGGGGTTATTAATATATGTTTTATTTCTGGTTTAAACGATTTTACGACACAGTCTTATCATTCTTGGGTTTAATTATGTTGTCTCCTTTGTTTTTAGTAATAGTGATCTTTATTAAACTAGATTCGAAAGGACCTATTCTCTTTAAACAAAAAAGAATCGGTCGTAACAAAAAGCATTTCTATATTTTAAAGTTTAGAACTATGCGAATTGATACACCAAAAGATACACCAACTCACATGTTAGAGAACCCACAGCAATGGATTACTAAGGTTGGTGAGTTCTTAAGAAAGACTAGTTTGGACGAATTACCTCAAATCATAAATATCTTAAAGGGTGATATGTCTATCATAGGTCCAAGACCAGCTTTATGGAATCAATATGATTTAGCAGAAGAAAGAGATAAATATGATGTTCATAAGATGTATCCCGGATTAACTGGTTATGCACAGATCAATGGTAGAGATGAATTACCAATTCCTGAAAAAGCGAAACTTGATGGATATTATGTAAAGCACATGAGTTTATGGTTAGATATAAAGATATTTTTTGGGACTATAATAAGTATATTTAAATCAGATGGTGTTATTGAAGGCGGAACAGGTACATTGGAAAAAAAGAAAGAATCTAAAGAGAGTAAGTAGGTGTTACTTTGAAGAGAGTATTAATTACAGGTGCTAATAGTTATGTTGGTACTAATGTAGAAAAATGGTTAATGAGAAATCCAGACAAGTATACTGTAGACACACTCAACATGAAGGATCAAAGTTGGAAAAACTTTGATTTTTCAAAATTTGATGTTGTATTTCATGTAGCGGGAGTTGCGCATGTATCAACGAAAAAAAGTATGCAGGATTTGTATTTCAAAGTAAATCGCGATCTTGCAATTGAAACTGCTCAAAAAGCAAAATCATCAGGGGTTAAACAATTCATTTTTATGAGTAGTATGATTGTTTACAATTCAAAAGAATCTGTAATTACCCACGAAACAAAACCGGATCCTGACAATTTTTATGGTTTAAGTAAATTACAAGCAGAAGATAGAATTAGCAAATTAGAGTGTCTCTCATTCAAAGTATGTATCTTGAGACCACCAATGATCTATGGTAAGCATTGTAAAGGAAACTATTTAAAACTATCTAAATTATCTATAAAAATAAAACTTTTTCCAAACATATCTAACTATCGTAGTATGCTCTACATTGATAATCTATCAGAATTAGTTAAACTTATTATTGATAATGAAGATATGGGAATCTTTTTTCCACAAAATAAAAATCAAATATCAACAAGTGAGTTGGTCAAGTTAATATCAAATGCAAACAAGAAGAAAATCTACCTTTTTAGTGGACTGAATTGGATTATTAAGCTAATGAATAAAATCAGGATTGTAAGAAAAATATTTGGCAATTTTGCTTACGCAAAAGAAATAAGTATTTATGAACATGGTGAATACCAGATTTATGATTTTCATGAATCAATTATGATTATTGAAGGAGTTAAAAATGGCAATTGATGACAATTTAAAATATAGTGTCCTGATGTCTTTATATAAAAAGGAAAAACCTGAATTTTTAATAGAAAGCATAGAAAGTATGTTGAAACAAACATATAGTGCAGAGGAAATCTTGATAGTCAAAGATGGACCACTTACAAATCAGCTAGACTTAATTTTGTCAAATTACAAATTAAGTAATCCAAGACTGTTTTCAATTGTTGAACTTAAAGATAATTTAGGTTTAGGTTTAGCATTGAATGAAGGATTAAAATCTTGTAGAAATGAATTAGTCGCTAGAATGGACACTGATGATATTTCATTAAACAATCGATGTGAATTGCAAATTGAAGAATTTATGAAAAACCCACTTTTATGTATAGTGGGCACTTGGATAAACGAATTTTACGATCATCCAAGCAACACTTTAACTTCGCGTGTTGTTCCTGTTAATCATAATGACATAATGAAGTTTTCTAGAAGAAGAAGCCCCTTTAATCATCCTACAGTGATGTATAAAAAAAGTGCAGTTTTAAATTCTGGAGGATACAAAAATGTGATGAGAAAAGAGGACATTGATTTATTTGTTAGAATGCTTCACCATGGATGTATAGCAAAAAATATACCAAAATCATTATTACTATATAGATCTAATAAAGATAGTCTAAAACGTAGGAAAACTTGGGTTAATTGCAAGAGTTACATCAAGGTTATTTACAACTTTTGGAGAATGGGTTATTCATCTCTCTTAGATTTTCTCATTGTTTTTATAAGTCAAATCACTTTTTTCATTATACCAGTTTGGATGCTTAAAATTATTAACAACAAAATACTAAGGGGGAAACCACTATGAAAATTGGAATAATAACTCACCATGATGTACATAATCATGGAGCACAACTTCAGCTATTCTCTCTCTCTAAAATTATAAAATCGTATGGGCATGAGGTAGTAATTCTAGACCATAATAAAAATTATGATTTTCTTGATCGAGAAGCAGAAATCAAATACAAAATTACATTGAAATCAATACCTTATTATGCTAAATACTTTTTAAAAAACGGTTTAAAAAAAACAGTTTTTAATATTAGAAAGAGAAGAAAACTGAACAAGTTTAGAGATGAGAATTTCTCACAGCCTCAGTTTTATAGTAAATTGAATGACTTAGATGGTGTAATCATTGGTAGCGATGAAGTGTTTAGTATTGAAGGAGGTTTAAATACATTTTTTTGGGGAATGGGGGTACCTTGTAATAGAATATATTCATATGCAGGTTCTTTTGGTCCAACCTCAATTGAACAAATTGAAAAAAGACATGCAATGGAATTTATTGATGGTGGAATTAAGAGAATAAAAATAGCATCTGTTCGGGATGGAAACTCAGCTAGTATTTTCAAAAGTATAGCTGACATCACACCTACGATAGTATGTGATCCAGTTATACTAGATGGTTATAACTACGTACAAAAAAATAATAAAAATCTTTTAAAAAGTAAATACGTACTAATCTATTCATATGATAATAATATGAATGATCAAAAAGAGATAATCGAAATAGTTAAGTTTGCAAAATCGAATAAACTTACAATAATAAGTGCTGGATTTTATCACAAATGGTGTGATAAAAATATTAATGTTTCACCCTTGGAATTAATCGAATATATTAAGCATGCAGAGTATGTCATCACTGATACTTTTCATGGAACAGTTATTTCACTAATATCAAATATTCAGTTTGCCACCAAAATAAGAGGGAACAGGAACAAAATAGGATATTTACTTGATGAGTACAATTTAGGTTCAAGAGAGATTATAGATTTTGGGAATTTAAACCAATTATTTTCACAAATCATTGATTATGCTCGTGTTAACGAAGTGATTGATAGCAAAAGACAACTTTCTATAAAGTTCCTAGAAAGTTGTCTAGAAGACATTGAAGAGCAGCTCTATAATTAATGCTTTTTATGATAACAGGTTTTATGATAAAAATTAAGGTATGTTTTATTATGAATGTTGTTGTTTTTTGATATACTCACTATAAACGAGAGGTAATAAAAATGAATAAGTTTAACAATGATTTGTCAGAAATTTTGATTTCAGTAATAATACCTGCATACAACGTGGAAGAATACATCGAAAAATGCATATATTCAATTTTAGATCAAACTTATAAAAATATAGAAGTTATTGTTATAAATGATGGATCAACTGATAACACAGGTAATCTTATTAACAATATTTTGGGATCTAATGATAGAGGTATAGTAATTCATAAGTCGAATTCTGGAGTTAGTGCTGCAAGGAATAGTGGAATAGAAGTTTCATCGGGAGAATATTTGATATTTGTTGATGGAGATGATTTTATTTCTCCAGATTTAGTAGAATATATGTTACATTTAGTGAATTCAACAAAATCTGATTTTTGTCTTTCAACTAGTTGTTTCACAATGACTGGAGAAAAGCAAACAAAAAAAGAGTTTATAAAAAAAATATATTCTGAGGATGCAACTGTTCTACTTTTGTCACCTGATGTAATGGTCGGTTGTTGGAATAAAATATACAAGCGTGAATTAATTGTAAATAACAAAATATGGTTTTCTACGGAATTATTTTATGGTGAAGGACTAAGTTTTATTACGAGAGTATCTCAAATTTCGAAATCTATAGGAGTGGGTAATCGAAAAGTCTACTATTATAGACGAAACAATGAAAATTCCGCCACAACAAAATTTGATATTAGTAAAATATATAATGGAGAAAAATCATTAAGCAAAATAAAAGACAGTTTAATTTTAAAAACATCTAGAATTATTAATATGCATGATTTACACCTGTCTATTTACAGTCTTGGGGCAATAGTTAAGTTAAAGCAAAATAAACTCGATAAAAAGTATAAGTCGGATTATAAAAGATGGAGATCATTCATAAGAAAAAAATATCTAAAATTAATATTTATTCAAGAAATTACTATTTATAGAAAGTTATTGCTTTTTGCGGGAATATTAAGTCCATGGTTGGTAATGAAGTTGGATTACATGAGAAGAAAAAGGATTTTCAATAAAAGCGTCCCAAGTTAAATCATATGAAGGTTTATGCGACTTTATGCCTTTTTATGGCTATTAAATAATTCATTTTGATTAAAAAAATAAAGATTAAATATATGTTATTTTAATTATAAAAAAATTGTGACATATTTTATTACTAATAATCTAGGAAGGTGTTGAATGTGAAATCAATAGGAAAAAACTATTTCTATAATATATTATTAATGGTATTCAACACTTCATTCCCATTACTAACAGCACCTTATATTTCAAGAGTTTTGGGAGCTGAGAATCTAGGTGTGGTAAATTATTCATATTCAATAGTAGTGATGTTTGCAATTTTTGGGGCTTTTGGAATCCCAGTGTACGGAATGAGAGAGATTTCTCGTGTAAAAGATCAAGACGAAATTAACTTGATAGTGAGTAAGTTATTTAAATTTTCGATAATAATGTCCCTAGCACTAATTCCAATCTATCTGTTCATTTCTTTAAATTTTTTTGACAAGCAAACTATGTATTCATTGTTAATAATGACTGTAATTATCATTTTTACACCTTTTTCATTTGAGTGGTTTTTTATAGGAAAAGAAAATTTCCGTATAGTTACTATCAGGTCTGTTTTTGTCAAAATTGTTGCCTTTATAATTATGCTCATTTTTATAAAGAATAGCAGCCATTATCTAATATATTCAGGCATTCTTGCATTTTCTCAAGTATCAACCTATCTTGTAACATTTTTTGCTTCAAAAAAATTATGGAAAAAAGTTCATGTAAAAATGAAAGAAGTAAAAAAACTGTTGATTCATCTTCTACCATTTTTCTTGACTTTACTGATAGCTAGTTTGTTTACAGTTTTTGATAAGATACTTGTTGGGATATTTCTAGATAAAACTTCTGTTGCGCTTTATTTTAGAAATAGGCAGATTACAATGTTAGCGATAGGATTGACAACAGCACTAGTCAGAGTACTTGCTCCAAGATTATCAAGTTTGTATAAAACGGATAAAGACGAGTACTTAAAAGTTTTGAAGTTTTCTTTCAATTTTTTAATTCTTTTTACAGTTCCAGCCATTTTTGGTTTTATTTCTTTAGGTTCAGATATACTATATATTTTTGGTGGTGATGAATTTGTTGGTGGTTATAGTTCATTTATTTTATTAAGTTTTTGGATGATTTTTGCATCACTAAATGTATTCTTGGATAATCAAATTGGTATTCCGAATAATAAAGAAAAAATAACTACCATCACAACAATTATCGTCGCTATCTCTTTGATTACACTCAGCTCGTTTTTTACACCTCGTTATGGTATTGTTGGATCTAGTTTTGCGCTTTTATCAGCTGAGGCACTTGGATTTATTTATCAGTTTTCATACTATAAAATGAAAGGCTTCATTAAATTCAAAATATTTGATGATAGTTTTATAAAAGTATTTATTGCATCAGTTATTATGTTTTTGACTATTGAACAAGTATCCATTTATATATCAACATATTTAATGATCAAAGTAATTTCCCTTATGATACTGGGAATAATTGTATATTTTATTGCCCTTTTAATCATTAGACACGAAGTGTGGAAACAACTTATAGAAGTTTCAAAACTTTTATTAAGGAGGAATAAATAAATATGTTTTATTACATAATACTTATAGTGATATTTATTACTATCCTATTAAATGAATTTATGCATGATAAATTTGAGAAAAAAATTTATATTTTTTGGATAATATTTTTATTCATAATATCTGCATTTCGCTATGAAACTGGTAATGATTGGCTAGCTTATGAGAGAATGCTTGATTATGAATTACCATTTAGAACAGCTATAGATAATTTCAGTAACTACTATAACTATAATAAAGACATAGAAATTGGCTACAGATTACTTAATTCAATCGTTAAGTCCGCGGGCGGAGACTTGCAAACAGTGTTCTTCATTACATCATTATTCTCATTTATTTCTCTTAGTAAATTTATAAAACAATATAGTAACAAAAAACTTATTTCAGTAATAATTTATTATTCTGTGTTTTTCTTAAATTTTAATATGTCTATTATAAGACAAGGAATTGCATTAAGTATTTTTCTAATTGCTCTTAATTATTTATTCGATCGCAAATTTATAAAGTACATTTTACTTATATTGATCGCAACCTCATTTCATCAAAGTGCAATAGTACTAATTCCTGTTTACTTTATATATAGATTGCATTTTAATGGAAAGGTTATGCTAGGAACACTTCTCGTATTTTTATTATTAAGAGTTATAAATGTTGATTTTATAACTATGATAGCTCTATTCTTACCTACTTCACTAATGAACTATGTTTTTGGTTACTTGCAAGGTAGTATAGTTCAACCTTTGCTATCTTTCGGCACCATAGAGAGACTGGTTTCATCAGTTCTTATGATTGTTGCTTTATCTTTTATAAAAGATAAAAAACTACATTTCTTTGGACATTTGTATATTATTTATGTAATATTAAATTTTACTCTTTTCAAAAGCGATATTATATTGACAAGGATTAGATTCTATTTTCAAATTTCTTATATTGTTATGATACCAATTTTGTACACTTACTATAAGAAAAAGATACCTAAATCTGTGTTATTCTCTTTGATTTTTGTTTTCTCGTTTTTGCCTATGTACTTTTTTCTTTCTAGTAACATAAATAAAGTTTTATATAACCCATATCAAAATTATATTGTACATAGAGTATTTGAATTAGAATCAACTGGCCGAGAGCGATATTATTCAGTCATTAATAACTAAAACTAATGGAGGTTAAGTAATGAAAAAAAGTAGAAAAATGCTGTTAAACTTAATAGGGTTCTTTTATAGGAAAGTTTTAAATAATAGTCTGATTGGCGCAATTTCACGAGTTGATCCACAAATTATGAACAAAAATAAGAAGAGAATTATAACAGTGCACGAACGACCGAATGTAAATTTTGTCAACAAATTAACGATTAAAGAAAATTATCACGAATATGCCATTGTTGTTCAGGGTCCAGTTGTATATAATAATAATTTCACATTAACTACTCTTAAAATATATGTAGATATGTTTCCTGATGCAAATTTGATTTTGTCAACCTGGGAAGACACACGACATGATTTTCTAAGTGAGCTGAAAGATTTACCTGTTACAGTGCTTCTTAATAAGTTACCCTATAGTGGTGGTCTACTGAATATTAATTTTCAGCTAACTAGTACAATTAATGGATTGAATGCAGTAAATAAAAGTGTTAAGTACGTCTTAAAAACACGCACTGATACAAGAATATACTCAAAAAACGCACTTATAGACATGAAAAATTTACTTGACTTATATCTACCTAATATTACTCAAATGAATAGAAGAATAATAGGAATTGACAGCAATACACCAAAATATATTCCGTTTAATTTTTCAGATGTAATGCAGTTCGGTGATATAAATGATGTGAAAAAGTATTGGGATCATCCAATAGTAAATACTAAAAAAATCGTGATGAAGGATTATTTATCAAAAAACACATGTTTTAAGGATTTTTATGATAATCCTAATCCTGAGATTATACTGTTTAAATCATTTCTAGATAGAATAGATATACAACACAATAACACATATGATAGTTATCACAAAGTAATTAAAGATATGCTAATTATAATTGATAAAGAGATGATAAACCATTATTGGTTTAAGTATTCTAGTAATGAATATTATTGGTCTTATAAATATGGACAGAAAGAAAAATATGAACGGATAAGATACCTAGATTGGTTAAGAATTTATAATGGGGTACCCCCAACCAATTTCTATGAATTCTTTTTCACTGAAAGAGACGAATAATAATATGAAGATGTTATATTTATATCCTTTCGATTTCGAAAAAAGTTTCCTAAAAAAAGATGTTGGTCTTATTCCTAAATATCTTGTAAAACATATTAATGTAGACTTTGTGTATTTTGATGACTATAATATTAATTTGGATGTAAATGTGTTTTATCAGGATATGCCTGGATTATCCACTTTACCAATCTATAGAAAACATGGTAAATTCAATAAAAAAATTAAAAAAAGTGTCTTTTTAGTAACAAATCTTAAAATGATAAAGTATGTTTTCAAAAAAGCAAAGAGTTATACACACATAATTATGTTTCATTATACATTCACTACTTTTATTTATAGTCTGATAGTTAAGTTTTTTAACCCAAAATCAAAAATATGGGTTAAAATGGACATTGATTTGAAACAAGCTAGAAGCCTGTTTGACAGTAAATCATTCGCAAAAAAATTTTTAAACAATATTTTTACAAAATCAATCGATTTTATTAGTTGCGAAACAATTGATACATATGAATACTTGATTAATAAGAATATTAAAGGTTCAAAAATAGCATATTTACCAGATGGAATTGATAAAGATGAAGTTATAACAAAAAAGACAATTACTATCAACAAGAAGAACACAATAATAACTGTAGGAAGATTAGGGACTTTTCAAAAAAATACTGAGTTGTTGCTTGATGTTCTATCTGAAATAGATTTGGGTGATTGGAATGTATACATCATTGGTCCTTATGAAGAGAAGTTTAAAGAGGTAATATGTCAGTTTTTTGTAAAAAACCCCAATCTTAAAAGAAATGTTCACTTCACTGGAGCAATATATGATAGGGACTTATTACAAATATATTTTATTGAAAGTAAATGTTTCATGTTAAGTTCTAGATTTGAAAGTTACGGCTTAGTTTTAAATGAGGCTATGTACTATAAGAATTACATAATTTCAACTGCTGTTGGAGCTGCACCTGATCTCATTAAAGATGAATATGATGGCGAGTTAGTATCCCCTGATTCTAATAGTTTTCGTCAAGCTCTAAGTCATTTTATCGCTAACGAAAGTAAAATAATGCAGAAATTGGTCGAACGAGACAGAGATTATTTATTTTGGGAAAACATTTTTCTCGAATCAACTTTATTCGATGATTTTTTGAAACCTAGAGAGGACTGACAAAAATGAATATTTTATTTATATTGAGTGCAAAATTAGTCTCAGTTGATTTAAGATACAGATTTGGTGAGATTCCAAGTGTTATGTTGCCTTTCGACAATAATCCAATACTCTTTACGCAATATGAAAGATTTTCTGATTATTATGACAAAATATATGTTATTGTTGGAGAAAGACAAGAGATAGTAGTGGATTATGTAAAGAATAAAAATTGGGATAAGTTGGAAGTCTTAGTTGCAAAGGATTATTCATCTTTACAGATGACTATTATGAGTACCGGTCAGCTTGAACATATTTTTAATTGGAAAAATGTTTCAATTTTATTTGGTGATACATTAGTTGGTCAGGAAGATGTAAGTAAATGTTTAAATAAAAACTCAATATTGACATCTACAGTACAAGATTCCTCTAGATGGACAATAATTAAGTCAAAAAGTATCATAGATAAAAAAATAGTTGATTTCGAACCACCATACGATGCAGTGTGTGGATTCTTTAATTTTACTGACTATAATATGTTAATTAATTATTTAAAGGACAATGATTTTTACAATGCAATTTCATTATTATGGAAAGAAAGATATGACATCTCCTTTATTGAATCTAAAGAATGGATTGATTTAGGACATGAAGATAACTACTTAAAAGTAAAAAAAAATAAGTCACGTGCTTTCAATCATTTACAAGTTGATTTTCAACGAGGGAAAATATTAAAAAAAAGTAATAATAAGGATAAATTAATCAATGAAATATCATGGTATTTGAATATCCCCAACGAAGTAAGTTACTTGTCTCCTAGAATATTTTCGTATTCACTAAATAAAGAGAGTCCTTATGTCGAAATGGAGTATTATAGTTATGATACTCTGCATGAAGTTTATTTATTCAGTAATTTAACCTATATTGAGTGGAAACACATTTATTCTACTTTATTTAATCGTTTGTCTGATTTAGATAAATATATGTTTAATCCAGGTTTTGAAGTTATAAACAACTCTTTATGTAATATGTATTTTGATAAAGTTGTGTCAAGATTATCCGAATTACGAAAATCAAAAGAGTTCAATTTGTTACTCAGCAGTCCATTTTTTATTAATGGTATTAAGATTGATAGTATTGACTCTATAATGGATATTTTCAAGGAAACATATATATTATTGAGAATTAGCGAATTAAGTGATTTTACAGTAATTCATGGTGATTATTTCTTTGCTAATATTCTATATGATCTCAAAAATGATATCGTACGCCTAGTTGACCCAAGAGGTGAGTTTGGTGTAGCAGGTATATACGGAGACAGGAGATACGACTATGCTAAACTTTTACATAGTGTTCATGGGAAGTATGACCTGATAGTTGAAGATATGTATAAATTAGAATGTAAAGGGAATACCTATAATTATAAAATATATGCAAACGAGAATCATTTAAGAGCAGAAAAAGCCTTAACAGATCTATTTAAAGAGAAAAAAATAGATTTACTTCCGATTAAATTTATTGAATCTGGTTTATTTCTTAGTATGGCCGTACTGCATACAGAAAATACTGATAGACAAAAAGTAATGCTTTTTCAAGGTATTGAATTATTGAATAATATCATAAAGGAGATTAAAAATGATAAAAGATAAGAATGTTATTGTTATGGATATTGATGGTACATTATGTCACGAGAAGAAAAAAGATCAAAGTTACTTGGAACTTAAACCAAAAATTGACATTTTAGATAAATTACACGAATATAGAAATAAAGGATTTTACGTTATTTTGTATACATCAAGACAGATGCGTACACATGAGGGGAACCTTGGTAGAATAAATGCAGAAACGGCAAAAGTTTTATTCCAATGGTTAGAAATGAACAAAATACCTTATGATGAGATATATTTTGGAAAACCTTGGTGTGGTTCCAATGGTTTTTATGTCGATGATAAGGCAATAAGACCATCTGAGTTTAGTGAAAAGAGCTATGAAGAAATAATGATTTTATTACAGGTGGAAAAATGAAAATCATAATTACAATGGCTGGATTTGGAAAAAGATTCTCTGATGTAGGTTATAATATTCCGAAGTATGAGATTGTAGTTAAAGGTAAAACTCTTTTTGAGTGGTCCATGCTATCACTTAGTGACTTGAAAAATGAAGAATTTATTTTTGTAAAAAGAGAAGATAATAGATCCATTAAAAAAATAGAGGATCTCATAAAAGTATGTGGAATAAATAGATATAGAGTAATTGAAATAGACACAATTACTGATGGTCAAGCTTGTACTGCGTTACTTGCTGATAGTTATATAAATGACAATGATGATGTGTTGATTTTCAATATTGATACTTTTATTGAACCTGGAAGTATAAAGAGAGAGCATTTCTATATTGGAGATGGGGTTATTCACACATTTGCTGGATTAGGAGATAAGTGGAGTTTTGCTAAAGTTGACAAGAATGATGAAGTAGTTGATATCACAGAAAAAATAAGAATATCTGAAAATGCTTCAATTGGTCTATATTATTTTAAAGAATGGACATACTTTAAGAACACCTTATGTAAATATAAGGACGATATTGTTAAGCAATATAAGGAGGCTTACATAGCCCCCCTATATAAATATTTAATTCCGAAGTATAAAATTCGAATTATTCGATTATCAACAGAAAATGTACACATTTTAGGAACTCCAGAAGAAGTACTAGGTTTTGAACGTCTTTACAATAAGGGTTAAATATGGAATTTCTGACTATAATTCTACCTGTCTACAATGCAAGTAGTAAACTAGATGAATGCATAAAAAGTCTTAACAATCAATCAAACTTAAATTTTAAATGTATCTTTATCGATGATAAATCAACTGACGACTCAATTCAAAAACTACAAAAAAGTCTATTTGATTCAAAATTCATCTACAGTATTATAATGAACGATGTTAATCTGGGACCAGGAGGTACAAGAAATAAAGGGTTGACTCTTGCTAATACTAATTATGTTATGTTTTTAGACATTGATGATTATATTGATTTACAGACGATTGAAGATATTGAATCTATATTAAAGTCATATCAATATGACGCAGTATTGTTTGACTATAGTATAATTGGGAAAATAGTTCTCAAAAAATCCCAATTTTCATCAAGCACAGATGAAGGAGAAGTATGTCCAGAGCATGCGTTTTTAAAAATGTCAGGCTCAACATTAGGCAAGGTTTATAAAAGGGAAATAATAACAAATAATAATATTCATTTCTTAAATATAATTCGAAACGAAGACTATGGATTTAATAAAACTGTCATTTCAAGATGCAATAAAATCTATTATTTGAAGAAAAATCTTTATATGTACGTAATGCACAAAGACTCTCTTGTTCACAAACCAGAGCTATTGGATTTCAATAATACAATATTGGCATTTGAATACATATCAAAACATATACCTAGCAACTTTAATGATTTTTTGTCTGTTCTTAAAGTACAGAATCTACTAATATCAAGAATAAGTTATATGGTTTTAAAAAAGTATACAATTAAACAAATAAAAGAGTATACAAGGGAGTATCTTAAAAGCAATGATATTGTTTTTATAATTAAACGTAGACTGTTAGGCAGCAAAGAAATCTATTTTCTTAAGAAACTTAATAAAGATAGATATCTAAATATTGTGTTTTATTTTAAGTTGAAAATATTAGTTCAAAAAATTCTGAATTACAGATAAATTAACAGTTTGTATCACTTAATATGAACTTGTTAATAGATTTTCTATTATATTGTTTTTTTACTAATCCTTCAAAGAAACAATCGATAATTCATAGTGAAGAATGCAAAATAATGAAAGATAACCGACTGTTACATGTCAAGCATGCGAATTAACAGAAAGTCTTAAATTATTAGTCAGGGCAATCCAAAATATCATCTGTAGATGCTGAAATTATAAACAATATTTGACAATTATATAGTTAAGGCTATAAGTGTATCTGTAGATAGCGAAAAATTGCATTCAAAAAACCAGCACTTTTTGTATTTTCATAAGAGTAACACAAGAAAGACAGTCCCAGAGTATGACTTTCATATCAACAGACAGTTAACTGTTTAGGGTCAAGGCATCATGATTCAATCAGATTTGGGTAGTCAATATTTAAGTTATGAAGTAGAGGATTTTCTAAAACAAAATGGTATGCTCCATTCCTATTCAAGAAAAGGAACACCTTACGATAACGCTCCGATGGAATCGTTTCATCAATCTTGAAGAAAGATTTGGTATACCGAAGAGTATTTAAGACTTTTGAGGAAG
The DNA here is from genome assembly GCA_002422135.1 of Acholeplasmataceae bacterium UBA6181. Classification (GTDB taxonomy): domain Bacteria; phylum Bacillota_I; class Bacilli_A; order Acholeplasmatales; family Acholeplasmataceae; genus UBA6181. Next base: position 27,350 of record DITP01000007.1, on the reverse strand, counting down.
CTAGAGTAGCTATATTTGAATTTATTGAGGGTTGATATAATCGTAATCGAATCCATGGATCGATTAATTATCAAACACCCTATCAAGTGTATTACTTAAAGTAAGAAATGTCATATTAAGTGTGGCCACTTTATTGACATAGAACCACTTTGGTTTATTTTCTGGTGGTTTTCTTTTTCTATTCTTACTGATTTATATTTTAAAAAAAGCTTTTAAAAAGAAAAACTATTACAGTTTCCGACTACTCGTTTTTACATTTGGATTTGTTCAGTTGCTTTTTTCAGGTAGTTAATTAAGTAGTATTTGGTTTTGGTTCTTATTTGGTTCACTATATTCTATCAACAAAAATTAAGGAGATAAATCATGCTGAAAAGAAAATATTTGAGTTTTAAGAGGTCCTTTTTACCTAGATTTTTTACTTCGAAAAATATGATTAGCCTATTGATGATTGATGGGATCAAAATAGGTTTAAACACAGAATTTTATGATGCAAGTTCGATAATAATTGATAGTACAAGGCCTGAGTTGATCGAAATCGGATCTTATTGTAAAATAACTCATGGAACAACAATCCTTACTCACGACTATAGCAGAAGTGTCTTACGGCGTGTTTATGGTCAGATCATAGCTGAAGCATCAAAAACAATAATTGGAGATAATGTATTTATAGGAATTAACTCAATAATTTTAATGGGGACTAAAATTAGTGACAATACAATTATTGGTGCAGGAAGTGTGGTGTCTGGTTCTTTCCCTGAAAATGTGGTGTTATCTGGTAACCCAGCAAAAATTATCATGACTTTAGAAGAGTTTCATGAGAAAAGACTGATAAAGTCAAAAAATGAAGCATGCAATTTCTATTTATATTTCATCGAATATCACAAACGTAAACCATCAATCCATGAAATGGGACACTTTTTTACGCTTTTTTTAAATCGCAGCAAAGAATCTCTCAAAAGTAATAACATATCACTAAAATTAGGCGGAGATGATGAGCAGGATATATTGGATAAATTTTTAGGTAGCACACCAGAGTTTGTTGATTATGAACATTTTTGCGAGTTTTGTACTGATATTTACAATCAAAAGGAGAATGAAAAAGAGCAATTAAAAAGAAAAATCATTAAATAAAACAGCGACGCTTGGTGTAATTGGATTGAATAATACCATACTAAATGTTTAATTCTTTCGATTTTCTTAATACTTTTACGCTCACCACTTTGATGCATACCCTTTTTAAAATAGTCCTCACCTTTTTCAAGAATCAAATTTACTTATTAATTTCATGAGCATCTTTGCCATATCTTTTCTTTATGATATAATCATATATAAGCCTTATCGTATCATTATTAGCAATAACTATTTTAATATTTAAACTTTTTTCTTAAGGCATTCATATCTAAAAATGCTTAACATGGGGGTTCAAAGTGAAAAAAAGATTCAATCGAATGTTAAAAAGCAACCTAATCAAAGTTTTTGAGCGTTTTGTGGATTTATCAATTGTTTTTGGATCGATCCTTGTCTATGGAATCGTCGTATTTTACATGGAACATGGATACTTACCTCACATATTGGATAAACTCGTCGAAACAATGTACAGTATCATGTCTTACTCTCTCTACCTAATCATTGTTTTTATCTTGTTTAGAATATATTCTCCATCCATTTTTGAAAGAAACTTTTTAAGTTCGATGAAATCCATTACCTTATCCCTAGTTCTTTCTAACATTGTCTTAATGATTTTAACCTTCTTTTTTGGATCTCAAATGTTATTCAACCCAGTTGGAGTTATTGGTGTCATACTCATACAGTTAGCCATCTTCACCATTTATAAGTTTTTTGCCCATAAGTACCTTTCTCGACTCATCCAATCATCGATTATGATTATTGGATCTCCAGAGGAAGCCAATGAATTGGCGAAAGAATTCTTTAAAGACAATGATCATAATAAATTCGTATCAGCAATTGTCTATGAGCAAAATGGTATTCTTCCTATAGAAACACTAGACATCATGAAAGAGGTTGCTGAAGTCTTTATATGTCCTAACTTAAATGATAGTAACAAGCAATCCATCATGTTACACGCGATTGCACACCTTTCCAAAGATGTACATATCGTACCTAAAACCTATGAAATCAGTTTAATCAACAGTAAAGATGAAAGTATTGATGATACTTTACTTTTACACATTCCAATGATGCGTTTAACTCCAGAACAAAGATTTATCAAACGAACCTTCGATATTCTTGTCTCAGGTATTTTACTGATTCTTCTATCTTCCATTTTGCTCACTGCAGCAATACTCATCAAGCTAGAAGATAAAGGACCTGTCTTTTTTAAACAAACGAGATATAAACGTAATAACGCAACTTTTAAAGTCTTTAAGTTCAGATCCATGAATGTCTTGCAGACTCCAGAACAACTCAATAAAAGACCATCCAAAGACGACAATCGAATCACGAAAATCGGCAAAATCATACGTGCAATTCGTCTTGATGAGTTGCCACAACTCATCAACGTCCTAAAAGGTGACATGTCATTAGTTGGACCAAGACCTCTAGTTCTTGAAGAAATTGATGCAGCAATTAAACTCATTCCTGAATTCTATTATCGTTCCAATGTCAAACCTGGACTCACAGGGTTGGCACAAGTCAAAGGTAAGTATGATACAAAGGATGAAGAAAAGATTAGATATGACTTACTCTATGTAAAAAAATCAAACTTTTGGTTTGATCTTAAAATATTAATCTTAACAATTAAAGTCATCTTTACAAAAGGCTCAGTGACTGAAGAAGAACTGAATCAAACATTAGTTCAAGTTTTAGATCAACAAGGTCTTAAGTATACAGAAAACAAACATTATATGCGGATAAGCAAGTAAGGATAAAGGTGTATTCATGAAAAAACATATATTGATTGTATGTATGCATTTTTATCCGGTACAATTTAGAATCAATGACATTGCACTGGATTTAATAGAGAGAGGTTACCAGGTGACTGTAGTCACCGGGATACCGAATTATCCTCAAGGAAGTTTTACCAAGGGATATGGATATTTCAGAAAAAGAAGAGAAAATTATCAAGGTATTGATATCATTAGGATTCCTATATTTCCAAGGGGAAACAACAGTATCAGTTTAATCTTGAATTATTTATCATTTCAATTTTCTGGATTTTTCTTTTCACTATTCACAAGAATTAAAGCAGATCATGTCTTGATTTATGGCACCTCACCCCTCATCAAGGCTTTGACAGGGTTAAGATATGCAAGAAGACGTCATATACCATCTACACTCTATGTGATGGACTTATGGCCAGAAAGTGTCAAGTATGCTGGAGGTATTGACAATCGTCATGTACTCAATTATTTGGCAAAGGTTATGACGAAGATCTATAAAATGTCATCACGGATTTTAATTTCTTCTTTATCCTATGATCAAAACATAAAAAACCTTGGTATTGATTCAAATAAAATTGAATTTTGGCCTCAATATGCTGAAAACATATTTTCAAACCCAAATGCTAAAGACACGTTGCCATCAGAAATCATTCATGATGGCAAACTGAATTTAGTCTTTGCAGGAACAATTGCTGTTGCTCAAGGATTAGATATCTTAGTTAAAACAGCAGTTCTTCTCAAAGAAAAAAATATTCAAGTGCGCTTTAACATCATTGGTGATGGCAGAGCTAAAGCGGATCTCATTCAAAATATCCAATCCAGTGATGTGAATGATTACTTTATCATGATTGATCGGAAACCTATTGAAATGATTCCGAGTTACTTTAAAGCGTGTGATGGTGCATTATTGACGTTACTCGATACACCTATTTGGGCAATGACCATACCAGCCAAATTACAATCCTACATGGCATTTGGCATCCCTGTGATTGCGAGTGCGAATGGAGAAGTTAAGCGTTTGATACATGAAGCTGACTGTGGATATGTCTCACCAGCAAGTGATGCAAATCAACTGATGGAATCCATCATCAAATTCAGTCAACTGAGTATTCCCCAAAGAGAAGTACTTGCATCCAATGCGGTGCATTACTCTAAAAAACATTTTGATAAGGTTGTATTGATGAACAGACTTGAAGAAATCATCAATCCTAGTGAGGTATAGATATGTTTAAAGATAAAGTTTTAATGATAACAGGTGGTACTGGATCTTTCGGTAACGCAGTGACGGAAAGATTTCTTAAAACAGACATTAAAGAAATTCGTATTTTTTCACGTGATGAAAAAAAACAAGATGACATGCGTAAAGATTTTCATGATGATCGTCTCAAATTTTTCATTGGGGATGTCAGAGATATCCAAAGTATTAAAAATGCACTCTACGGTGTGGATTATATCTTTCACGCAGCTGCCTTGAAACAAGTGCCTTCGTGTGAATTTTTTCCTTTGGAAGCAGTCAAAACCAACATCATCGGTACCGATAATGTATTAACTGCAGCCATTGAACTTGGTGTCAAGAAGGTTATATGCCTTTCTACAGATAAAGCAGCCTACCCAATCAATGCAATGGGTATTTCTAAAGCGATGATGGAAAAAGTATTTGTTGCGAAATCTAAAACGGTAGATCCTAATAAAACATTAATCTGTGGAACCCGTTATGGCAATGTCATGGCCTCTCGTGGATCCGTCATTCCTTTATTCATTGATCAAATCAAAGCCAATAAGCCAATCACCATCACCAATCCAGAGATGACCAGATTCCTAATGAATTTAGATGAAGCTGTTGAACTTGTATTATATGCATTCCAACATGGACATGCTGGTGATATACTCGTTCAAAAATCACCTTCATCAACCGTTGGAGATTTAGCGAAAGCAATTTTAGAACTATTCGATGCGAAAAGCGGTTCTAAGATTATAGGAACGAGACATGGTGAAAAAATATATGAAACTCTCCTCACCAAAGAAGAGTTTGCAGTTGCAGAAGACTTAGGAAACTATTACCGCATACCAGCAGATCAACGAGATCTGAATTATGACAAATATTTTATCGAAGGTATTAAAGAGTTTTCACATCTAGATGAATATAACTCTCATAACACTGGAATACTGGATGTTGAAGGCATCAAATCAAAATTATTAGGTCTTGATTATGTTAAAGAAGAGTTGGAAGCATGGAAAAAAAGATGAACATTTTAGTGACAGGTGCGAACGGTTTTATTGGTAAAAATTTAATCGCTACACTTAAAAACAATCCGAAATATCTAATCTATCCTTATGATCTAGAATCTAGTTTAGAAGAATTAGACAAATATACGAAGGATTGTGATTTCGTTTTTCATCTTGCAGGTGTCAATAGACCAGAGGATCCTAAAGAATTCATGTTAGGGAACTTCGGATTTACCTCAACGTTGTTATCTTACCTTGAAAAAAATAAGAATAAAGCACCCATCATGCTCTCATCCTCCATCCAAGCAGAGTTATCCAATCCCTATGGATTAAGTAAAAAAGCTGGAGAGCGTTTACTGATTGAATATGGTAAGAAAAATCAATCACCTGTGATCATTTACCAATTTCCAAACGTGTTTGGAAAATGGTGCAAGCCCAATTATAACAGTGCGGTTGCTACCTTCTGTCATAACATCGCCCACGACTTACCCATTCAGGTATCAGATCCAGCCTATGAGCTCAATTTGATCTATATTGATGATCTAGTTTCCTCTCTTTTAGAAAAGCTTTCTATGACGGAATTTATGAGTATTTATCATGAAGTGAACCCTGTACACAAAATTAAACTTGGAGAACTTGTCACTCTGCTTTATAGCTTTAAATCTAGCAGAGATAACCGAAGTATCCCAAGTACGAATGATTCACTTACAAAAAAACTTTATGCGACTTATTTAAGTTATCTTCCTCAAGATCAATTCAGTTATTTACTGAAAATGAATGTGGATCATAGAGGGTCATTTACAGAGTTCATCAAAACTCCTGACCGCGGTCAGGTCTCCATCAATATATCCAAACCAGGGATTACGAAAGGTAATCACTGGCATCACACCAAAAATGAAAAATTTTTGGTGGTGAGCGGGAAAGGAATCATCAGATTTAGAAAAATCAATACAGAAGAAGTGATTGAATATGTTGTGAGTGGTGAGAAGATGGAAGTGGTTGATATTCCAACAGGATACACACACAACATTGAAAATATCGGAGATACAGATTTAGTCACTGTCATGTGGGTCAATGAAATGTATGATCCAGAAAAACCGGATACGTTTTACCTAGAGGTGTGAAAAATGAATAAACTCAAAGTGATGACAGTCGTGGGGACACGACCAGAAATTATCAGGTTATCATCAGTCATTAAAAAACTTGAAGCATCTGAATCTATTGATCATGTTTTGGTCCATACTGGACAAAACTATGATTATGAACTGAATGAAGTCTTTTTTAAAGATTTCAATTTAAGAAAACCTGATTTCTTTTTAAATGCTGCTTTAGGCAGTGCAATTGAAACGATTGGTCACATCTTGATTGGAATGGATAAAGTTCTAGAAGACGTCAAACCCGATGCTTTATTGGTTTTAGGGGATACCAATAGCTGTTTAAGTGCGATTGCTGCAAAAAGAAAGCATATCCCAATCTTTCATATGGAAGCTGGAAACCGCTGTTTCGATCAAAGGGTACCGGAAGAAACCAACAGAAAGATTGTTGATCATATCTCAGATATCAATATGACTTATAGTGATATCGCTAGAGAATACTTGTTAAAAGAAGGTTTACCCGCAGATCAAATCATTAAAACTGGAAGCCCTATGTATGAAGTGATTCATTCGAATCTTGAAAAGATCAAGCAATCAAGCATTGTATCAGACTTAAAGTTAACGAAACAATCCTATTTTGTTGTTTCTGCACATCGTGAAGAAAACATCAATGATGAAATTAACTTTACAAATCTCATCGGGTCTCTCGATGCAATCGCTAAAAAGTATCAATACCCAATTATTTTCAGTGCACATCCAAGAACAATGAAAATGATTAAAGAAAAAAAGATTGTATTTGACCCACACATTCAAATTATGAAACCACTTGGGTTCATGGATTACATACAATTACAAATCAACAGTTTTGCTGTAATCAGCGATAGTGGTACAATAAGTGAGGAATCTTCTATTTTAGGTTTTGATGCCTTGAATATTAGAGAAGCACATGAACGTCCTGAAGCGATGGAAGAAGCATCTGTCATGATGGTAGGATTAAAAACTGAACGTATTATGCAAGCACTAACTCTATTAAAAGAACAAAAGAATACTCGATTTAGAGAAGTAGAAGATTATCAAATGCCGAATGTATCGGATAAAGTTGTAAGAATCATCATTTCATATACTGATTATGTAAATCGTAAAGTTTGGAAAAAGTAAAAATTTGACTGGGGTGTAACTATGGAAAAAAGAGAATATCAGGTTTGCAGCAATTGTGTTATGGACACAACAGATTCAAAAATAGTCTTTGACGAAAAAGGTCAATGTGACCATTGTAATAACTTTTACAAAAATATCTTACCAAACTGGCATACCGATGAACGAGGACAAAAGAAACTTGCTGATATGGTTGCTAAGATTAAAAAGGATGGAAGAAAAAAAGAATTTGATTGCATCATCGGTATCAGTGGTGGTGTAGATAGTTCATTTCTTTTATATTATGCAAAAGAAGTATTGGGACTTAGACCTTTGGCATTTTCTGTAGATACAGGTTGGAATTTAAATGTTGCAATTGAAAATATCGAAAAAATAGTAAAAGGACTTAACCTTGATTTAAATACTGAAATCGTAAATTGGCAAGAAATGAGAGATTTACAACTTGCTTATTTTAAATCACAAGTTCCTTATCAAGACATCGTGCAAGATCATGTGATTTTTGCTGCTTTATATAATTTTGCAGTCAAGAATAAAATTAAACATGTATTAACTGGTGGAAATTTCTCAACAGAATGTGTGAGAGAACCCAATGAATGGGTTTATCAAAATGATGTGAGACAAATTAAAGATATCCATAAAAAGTTTGGTAAAAAACCAATAAAGGACTTGCCGATGTGTGGCATGTTTAAGTTTAGACTATATTATCGTTTTATCAAAGGCATGAAGGTTTGGCGTCCACTTGATATGATGGATTATCATAAGCAAGATGCCATCGCAACACTTAAAGAAAGATTTGGATGGGAACCTTATGCGAATAAACACTTTGAAAGTATCTTTACGAGATTTTATGAAGGATACTGGTTGGTTAAGAAATTTGGTTTTGATAAGAGAAAAGCGCATTATTCAAGTTTAATTTTAACCAAACAACTTACCCGCGAAGAAGCTCTAGATAAAATTGCACATCCTCCTTATAGCGACGCACAAGCAATGAAGGATTTGGAATATGTTGCTAAAAAATTAGGGATTACCAAAGAAGAATTTATTGATTTGATGAATCAACCCAATAAGAGCTATAAAGATTACAAATCAAATGCAAGATTGATTGCATTTGCAGTCAAAATAGCTCAAAAATTAGGTATAGAAAGAAGACAGTACAGATAAACTATGATAGCAATCATCGATTACGACATGGGAAATGTTGGCTCTATTCAAAATATGCTTGAACATCTTGGTGTTGATGCTGTCATCACTGGAAATCACCAAGATATATTAAAAGCGGATCAACTCATTATTCCAGGAGTGGGTTCTTTTGATGTTGGCATGAAAAATCTAATCGATCGTGGACTGGATCAGGTGATCAAAGAATTTGCTTTAAAACTTAAAAAACCTGTATTGGGCATCTGCTTGGGAATGCAACTTCTGGGACTGTCTAGTGAAGAAGGCACTTTGCCAGGTTTAGGTTTAATTGATTTTAACAATGTCAAATTCAGACCTGCTCAAGAATTGAATTTGAGAGTACCTCATATGGGATGGAATACAGTAAACGTGCATGGTATGGATCCTATAACAAAGGATGTCGATCATACGTATCGTTTTTATTTTGTACATTCCTATTATGCAAAGTGCAATCATGATGAAAATATCTTAATGAGTGCAGATTACGGAATGGAATTCACTGCAGCTGTCAAAAATGGTTTCATTTATGGTGTCCAGTTTCATCCTGAAAAGAGTCATCACTTTGGAATGACAATATTAAATAACTTTGCGAGGTTATCTCATGTTTAAGCGTCCAAGAGTGATACCAGTTCTAACCATTGATGGTGAGGACTTAGTGAAAACAACGAAGTTTTCAAAACCTAGATATCTCGGAGATCCCATCAACGCTGTTAAAATATTCAATGGCAAGTCAGTCGATGAACTATGCTTTCTAGATATTACTGCGACAAAAAACAAAACTGGACCTAATTTCCCATTACTTAAAGATATCGCAGTTCAAGCATTTATGCCACTGTCATATGGTGGTGGTATCACAACCATTGAAGAAATCAAGAAACTCTTTAAAATCGGTTATGAAAAAGTGATTTTAAACACATCATTTATTCATCATCCTCAACTTGTTAAAGAAGCGGCTTTAGTTGCTGGTAATCAATCGGTTGTTGTCAGTATCGATGTCAAAAAAAATACTTTTGGTAAATATGTCGCATATACAGAAGATGGACAGACTAAAGTTGACCAATCACCAATCGAACTTGCAAAATACGCAGAAGAACTTGGAGCAGGTGAAATCATCATCAATTCGATTGATAAAGATGGCATGATGACAGGATACGACTTGACGCTCATCAAAGAGATTACAAGTGCTGTATCCATTCCTGTCATCGCATGTGGTGGTGCTGGAACCGTTTTGGATTTCAAAAAAGCACTTGATGAGGGTGGTGCACACGCGGTTGCTGCTGGAAGTCTATTTGTTTATTATGGACCTAAAAAAGCCGTGTTGATTACTGCTCCATCTGAAAAAGCTTTAGTTGATGTTGGAGTCTATATAAATTTATAGCAAAGAGGTTTTTAATATGAAGGTTATGCAAATTGATGTCAATTATAAATATTCGAGTACTGGCAAAATTGTATCCGAATTACATCATCAATTGATTGCTCATGGGCATCAATCTTTTGCTTGTTATGGGAGAGGGGAAAACGTTAAAGAACCTAATGTATATAAATTTGGTCTTGATGTTGAAACCAATCTCCATGCTTTATTGACACGTATTACTGGGCTTACGGGTGTATTCTCACCTTTTTCAACCGCTAGACTTATTCGAAAAATCAAACAGTTTCAACCAGATGTGATTCACATTCATGAACTGCATGCCTATTTTGTGAATCATGCGCGTTTAATGAACTATATAAAGAAAAATAAAATACCCACGGTGTGGACATTTCATTGTGAGTATATGTATACCGGTAAATGCGGTCATGCACATGACTGCACCAAATTTATGAAAGAATGCAATCATTGTCCTCAAAAAAAGGAATATCCGAAATCACTCATCTTTGATTTCACAAGACATATGTTTCGTGTCAAGAAAAAATTATTCGACCAATTTAAACCACTTACCATTGTGACGCCATCCAATTGGTTAAAGGAACGGGTTGAATTGTCTTTTTTAAAGAATTATCCAGTGATTGTGGTTCATAATGGCATTGAAACTGAACATGTGTATTTTCCAAAGGATGCATCTTACCTCCGTGAAAAGCACAATATTGATGCGCACAAACTTATCATTGTCTCAGTTGCCCCAAACATCATGTCAACACAAAAAGGTGGTCATTTGATTCTGAAGCTTGCAGAAAAACTTATTGATTTTGATGTACACTTTGTATTGATTGGCGCAGAAAGTACGGATATTGAAGTTCCAATGAATGTGACGTTACTCGGAAAGATTTATGATCAAAACTTGATTCGTGATTACTATAATTTTGCTGACATATCCCTCATTTTTAGCCAACGCGAAAATTTCCCTACGACTGCACTTGAATCATTATCTTGTGGAACTCCACTTTTAGCTTTTGACACAGGAGGAACCAAAGAAACCGTGTCAAAGGGATTTGGGACATTGGTTCCATATGGAGATATACGTCAGGCAGAACAACTGATCAGAACCCATCAAATCATAAAAAATACAGATCAAGCGAAACAAGAATGTGCAGGAATATACCGAGAATTGTATTCGAAACAAACGATGTACAAAAACTATGAAAAGATATACTTAAGTCATGATTAGAAAATTATTCAATCAGAATAAGGCCTTTTATATAGATGTTATCTACTCAATTCTCGCATCTGGTGTTATCACCATCACAACGACTTTAATCATCAATCCATATATAGCAAAGCAATTCGATGCTTCATCGTATGGACTTGTCTTGTCTCTAGCTGCTTTGGTTACTGCAGTTTCGGCTATTTTAGGAAATACACTCAATACTGTTAGGTTAATTGAAAACGCAAAAGATGATCCAAATCAGCATCGCTTGAATTATAAGGTTATCATTTTATTTTCCAGTATCATTTCAATGTTGATTGTTGCATTATTTAACATGATTTTGTATAATGCTTCATCGATTACCATGATTTTATTGATGATATTTGCACTCACTGCAACATTGAAAAATTATTATGTCGTTGTATTTCGAATCAAAATCAACACGAAAAAGAATTTGATTATGTCAATTCTTGTATCAATCAGTTATATGACAGCTTTCTTTGTTCCATGGATACATTTATTATGGCCAATCATTTATATACTTGGTGAAGTGATTTCTCTCATCTTCATCAAGATATACACTGAAATACCATCTGAACATTTGAAATTGGATTATAGATTCAAATTCATTATGAAAGCATACTTCCTCATCATTTTATCCAGCATTATTGCAAATGTGGTTTTATATCTCGATCGGTTCTTAATCTATCCGATTCTTGGCCCCGATTATGTAACCATTTACTCTATTTCAACGATATATTCCAAGATGTTTTCCATTATTTTAGCACCCATATCGAGTTTGATACTCAGCTACATTTCTCAAAGTGCTTTTAAAATGACAAAGAAGTTATACAATATCATCTTGTATGCTACACTACTCGCTTCAATCGCTTTTATCTTGACTGTTCCTATCTTTGCACCATGGCTCACAAAGATGCTTTATCCACAGTTTTATAACTTGTCATCGACGTATTTGATGATTGGAGCAATTGGAGTTATGATTGGGAATATTTCATTAATACTAAACCCAATCGTCTTACGATTTGTTAAAACCAGATGGCAGCTCTACATTAGTTTAATTTATGGAACTATATACATTACACTCAGTATTATCTTAATGAATCTTTATGGTCTCAGTGGATTCTACGTATCCGTGATTATCAGTAATACTGTGCGTGGTATAATATTAATTATCTTATCTAGACATTCTTTAAAAACAAATGTTGATACCACATTATCTACTGTATAGTTTATCTTTCAAACTGAAAATGTTATGAAGTATTGTGAGGACAACCATGAAAGTGTTATTTTTGACCAATATCCCATCTCCATACCTTATTGAATTTTTCAATCTCTTGGGTAAAGAAGTTGATTTAACAGTTATTTTTGAGCGCAAACGCGCTACAGATCGTCACGATAGTTGGAATCATCTTAAGTTTGATCATTTTAAAGCTGTTTTCCCCTTTTCCATACCTATCGGTGTGGAAAATGCATTATGTCCTACCATTGGCTTTTATTTAAAAAAGAAGTACGATATCGTGATCATCGGTACCTTTAGTTCCCCTACAGGTATTCTTGCTGTGATGCAGATGAAATTCATCAAAAGAAATTATTTTTTATTCAGTGAAGGCGGAATTGCAAAGACTGGAAAGAGTATTAAAGAATGGCTTAAGCATAAAGTTATTAAAAATGCTCCATATTACTTAAGTGCATGTCAATTTGGAGATGAATACTTTGTTCATTATGGTGCCAACCCTAAAAATATTTATCGAATTCCATTTACGACATTGTATCAAAAAGATATTCAGAATGAAGAAGACATTCACTTGAAGAAAAAATTATTGCGGAAGAAGTTCAATATAGACCTTAAAACAATGGTTATTGTTGCGGTTGGAAGATATATTCCACTTAAATCATTTGAAACTCTTATTGAAGTATCGTCAAGAATTAAGCATCCACATCAAACTTACATTATCGGTGATGGACCTTTACGATCTTCATACAATGAATTGATTAAAAACAAAGAAGTATCACATATCCATATTATGAATCAAATGGATAAAGAACAATTAAAAGAGTATTATTTGGTCGCTGATTTATTCATATTACCAACTCTTCATGAGTCTTGGGGACTAGTAGTTCTTGAAGCAATGGCTTGTGGATTACCAGTTATTACGACGAAAACTTGTGTTGCAGGACTTGAATTGATTGAAGAAGGTATCAACGGGTACTTATTTGATCCATTGGATCATGAAACTCTGGAAACAGATATTGAAAAATTCATATCCAATCCTGATTTACTGATTCAAATGCAGGCTAACAATCTTAAAAAGATTACTTATCAAACATTTGAAAACATGCTCAGTGTTCATATGAAGATTTTTAATCAGTATTTGGAGAAGAAAAAATGAAATCATTATTATTTATTGCATTATGTGATATCAGTGATTTGACAAATGGTGTTACATTAAAAGTGCGTGCACAAATTGAAGCTTTTAAACAACTGGGATTTCAAGTAACCACTGCAACTTATCGTCAAAATCAAATTTCAATTCAAAATGATTATGTTTCTTTAGTCAAAGATTCGAAATTTAGAAGAAGAGATTTGTTTATTGAAATTCGGAAATTCAGCAAGTTGAATCAGTTCGATGTTGCATTCATTAGGTTTCCACATTTTGATTTATCTGTGATGTCGGTTTTAAGATTGTTAAAGAAAAAGGGAGTTAGAGTTTATTTAGAAATTCCATCTTTTCCTGTTAACTACCCGAAAAAATCGTTACGCGTGAAATACTTTCAATTCTTCGATAACATACATCAACATCTATTGAAAAAATATATTTTTCAGGTTTTAGCAGTTGGAAGTCCCAGTAAAACAATTTATGGAATCCATAATAAGACAATACCAAATGGATATATGCATGAAACGAAACCAACAGAAATGCATGCATGTCAACCTGAGCAAATTGATATATTATCGTTGAGTAGTTTCTATGATATTCATGGTTTTGATCGTTTAATTGAGGGATATAAATTGTATATGGAAAGCAACGTTCACAGCACGACAGTCAATATTCACTTGGTTGGTGATGGTCCATGTAAAAGCGATCTTGTATCTAGAGTCCTTACACTTAAGTTAGAAGATTACATTAAATTTTATCCACCGATGTCAAATGATGAACTTAATGATTTGTATAAGATTGTCAATATGGGGTGTGCACCGTTAGCCATACATCGAACAAACTATACCTATGCATCACCTTTAAAAACAAAAGATTATTTTCAAAAAGGTTTGCCATACTTTTGTGCATATGAAGAAATAGGCATTGATACAAATTATCCATATGTCTTAAAATTTCCACTTGATGATACGCCAATTGATATTCATCAGATTGTATCCTTTTATCAATCTTATCAAAAAAATTGTGAGCAGGTTAAATTTGATATGCAAGCATATGGCGAAGAACGCTTTAACTGGAAGAATATATTTACATTTATCAAATAAGACTCATTTTTATAAATCCTTGAAAGGAGGTCGGTTTCATGCATGATATCAACGCACTTGCATCAGAAAAAACACACAGTGGGATTCGCTTTATGGATCTTGCTTTATTTGCTTTATATATTTCAGTCATTGAAGATTTGTTTACATTCACACTTTCCCTTGCAGGATTTCAAACCACGATTACCGACTATATTTCACAAGTAGGATTTTTATTGGTATTTGTACTTCTGATTATTGATCTTTTTGTTGAAAAAAGAAATATAGCACCAACAATGATTCTTATAGTTGCAAGTTTAGTATTATTCTTTATTTCTTACTATAAATATAATAGTTTTCAAAGTTATATAGGGTCAACTTACATTACATTTTTTACAAACGCGGTGCTTATTTTCTATCTTGCTACCAACATCAAAAATTACGAAGGTTTTTTTGATAAGATGAAGCCTTTCATTGTATTTTCCTTAATTTATGCTGTTGTTGTTTATGTAGCATCCAATGTGCTTGGTGTTAGTGTAGATATGAACATAGCTTATGCAATACTACCTGCCTCATTAGCATCTCTTGTTATTGCATATCGTGAAAAGAAAATGATGTACTATGTATATTTTGCACTATTTGCAATCTTGCTGTTTATTTTAGGAAATCGTGGAACCATTCTCATTCTACTTATCTTTGTTCTTTCTTATACAATGATGCGTAA
Organism: Acholeplasmataceae bacterium UBA6181; assembly: GCA_002422135.1. Lineage (GTDB taxonomy): Bacteria > Bacillota_I > Bacilli_A > Acholeplasmatales > Acholeplasmataceae > UBA6181. The sequence continues at coordinate 12,012 of DITP01000007.1, read as the reverse complement.
AGGAGCTTTTGATATCAAATCATTGGTTACTCCACTTATTTTACTTGGAATTTTACTTTTATTTACTTTTCTTGTAGTGAGTAATCTAAATCTAATTGAAGAATTAAGGCTATTTTCAATTTTATCTGACAAAAGTTTCTTTCAAGATAATATTCGTCTTAAACTTTGGTCAGATGGTATCAAGTTTGCTATAGAAAACCCATTAAGCATTAATGGAGCTGTCTTTGACCGTATATTTTACTTTATGAAATATGCATATACGCATGATATAGGTTTTTATATTGATGAGACAATGATCGCTGGCTTATATGCGCATAATCTACTGGTTGAATTAATTATTAACTTAGGATTTGTATTTGGTGGAATACTTTCCATTTACTTAATATACAATATACTTAAAGTGTTATGGGTTCACCGAAATCGTGTTGAATTTATTCTGTTCGTTGTTTCAATTGGGTTTATCCAACTCATGTATTCAAATAGTTATATAACCAGTATTTGGTTTTGGTTCATGCTTGGTGCAATATATTCAATTTTAAAAAACGAAAGTTTGAAAGAAGAAAGTTTTAGTGATAGTCAAAATGACGCTACAAATGAAGGGAAGTAATGAGCAATGAACATTCTAAAAGAAAAATTATTGAACAAAACAGCTGTATTGGGTGTAGTCGGTTTAGGTTATGTAGGTTTACCTCTTGCAGTCGAAAAAGCAAAGGCTGGATATCATACCATTGGATTTGATATTCAAGAAGAAAAAGTAAATAAAGTAAATGCTGGAATCAATTATATTGGTGATGTTGTCAATGAAGATCTAGCAGCAATCGTTAAAAGTGGTTACTTAAAAGCGACCTCAGATTTTTCTATGGTTGCGAAAGCTGATTGTGTATGTATCGCTGTACCAACACCGCTTGATGCTTATCAACAACCAGATATTAGTTATGTAAAAGCTTCTGCAATGAGTATTGTCCCTTATATGCACAAAGATATGTTGATTGTGTTAGAGTCGACAACATATCCAGGTACAACAGAAGAATTACTTAAGCCCATTTTAGAAAGTTCAGGGCTCAAATGTGGAGTTGATTTTTATCTTGCATTTTCTCCTGAACGGGTTGATCCGGGCAATCTCATATATAAAACCAAGAATACTCCCAAAGTGGTAGGTGGTATTACCCCACTTTGTACAGATATCGCAGCAACCATGTATGAAAGTATCTTAGAAGCTCCAGTCCACAGGGTATCAACGCCTGCGATTGCTGAAATGGAAAAAATACTTGAAAATACATATCGTAATATCAACATTGGATTGATTAATGAATTGGCTATTTTATGTAATAAGATGAATATCAATATTTGGGAAGTCATCGATGCAGCCAAATCGAAACCTTATGGATTCCAAGCTTTTTATCCAGGTCCTGGATTGGGCGGTCATTGCATACCTCTTGATCCATATTATTTATCATGGAAAGCAAGAGAATACGGATTTCATACATCAATGATTGAATCATCCATGATGATCAATGATAAAATGCCTGAGTATTGCGCAGAACGCAGTGGGAAGATTTTAAATCGTTTTCAAAAATCGATCAATGGATCTAAAATCCTAATTTTGGGTGTGGCATACAAACAAGATGTGGATGATTTCAGAGAAAGTCCTGCAATCAAAGTCATTGATGAGTTAGAAAAACTGGGTGCACATGTTAATTTCTATGATCCTTTTGTGAGTGCATATAATGACCATGGAAAGTCTAAAAAAGGATTAGAAAAACTTACAAAAGAAATTTTGGAAGTTGCTGATCTTGTCATTGTGACAACAGCACATACGAAAGTGGATTATCCATTTGTTCAACAGCATGCAAAGTTTATTTTTGATACTAAAAATGCAATGAAGCTTGTCAAAGAAAGAACAAATATCGAATTACTTTAGGAGGTTTCAGATGAAATTAAACTATGCATTGATTGGTTGTGGGCGAATCTCACCAAATCATATAGCGGCAGCACTTGAAAACGATATCCGTATCGTTGCATTATGTGATATTGATATCCATAAAGCAGAACATCTCAAGGAAGAGTTTAAGCTTGATTCTTCTGTAAAAATTTATCAAAGTTATCATGAAATGATCAAACTTGAAAAACTTGATTTGATTGCCATTGCTACTGAAAGTGGTTATCATGCTCAAATTGCACTAGATTGCATCAAAGCCAATATCAATTTAATCATTGAAAAACCGATTGCACTATCCTTAAGTGATGTCGATGAAATAATTAAATTATCAAAAGAACACCACGTCGTCGTAAGTGCTTGTCATCAAAACCGATTCAATAAATCTATTCAGAAAATCAGAGAAGCAGTGGAACAGAATCGATTTGGAAAATTATTTCATGGAACAGCACATATCAGATGGAATCGTGGCCAAGACTACTATACACAAGCACCATGGAGAGGAACATGGGAACAAGATGGTGGGGCATTGATGAATCAATGTATCCATAATATTGATCTACTTAGATGGATGATGGGTGATGAGATAGATGAAGTGTTTGCGTATACAGATAATCTAAACCACACATATATAGAAACGGAAGATCTCGGGATTGCATTAATTAAGTTTAAGAATGGGTCCTATGGAATTATTGAGGGATCGACAAATATATACCCAAAGAACCTAGAGGAAACTTTGTATATTTTTGGTGAAAAAGGAACTATAAAAGCAGGGGGTAAATCAGTTAATATCATTGAAGAATGGTTATTTGCTGACCGTAAAGACAATCCTGATGAAGTGAAAATGAATTATCGCGAAAATCCACCTAATGTTTATGGATTTGGGCATAATCCGCTGTATTCTGATGTCATTGGTGCAATCAAGGAGCATAGAAGTCCATATGTGAGTGCCCAAGATGGACGTAGAGCTCTTGAACTTGTTTTAGCAATTTACCAATCCGCCAAAGAAAAGAGAAGTGTTCAATTCCCACTACATCATATTTCGACAATGGATGTAAAAAAATCTTTTAAGGAGAAAAACAAATGATTCTTTTAAGTGAATTGATTCCTAAAATTCAAGACCATCAGAATGTTGAAGTATCCAACGAGAAACCATTTCAATACTTAGCATTGTCAGCGTCAAAGATCACAGAGCCTGTCTGCATCTTTTTAGATAGTGAAAAATATGTTTCAGACATCAAAGATAATGTCTCAATGGTCATTACAACCAAAGAAATTTCAAAAATTCTTCCTAAAAATCAATTTGGTATTTGTGTGACAGAGAATCCTAGAATATTGTTTTTTGATATTCACAACACGCTCAAAAATGATATAAGATATATCAAAGATAAATTCGAGACCAAAATCGGGGAAGATTGCACAATCAGCGCATTATCAAGTATTTCGAAACATAATGTCATCATTGGTAATCATGTTACAATTGAAGAATTTGTAGTGATACGTGAAAATACAATTATTGGCGATTATTCAATCATTCGAGCAGGTGCGAAAATTGGTGGAGAAGGTTACGAGTTCAAGCGTACGGATAATCTGATCACGAGCGTTATTCATTTGGGTGGAGTGAGAATTGGCAGGAATGTTGAAATTCAATATAATTCTTGTGTAGATAAAGCAGTTTATCCTTGGGATGAAACCGTGATTGGTGACTATTCGAAAATAGATAATTTAGTCCATATTGCACATGCCGTGAAAATTGAAAATAATGTGATGGTTGTTGCATTATCAGGTATTGGTGGAAGAACAGTCATCAAGAGAGATACATGGATTGGATTTGGTGCAATCATTACAAATGGTATAGAAGTTGGTGTCAATGCTCGTGCTAATATTGGATCAGTTGTTACAAAATCCATAGAAGATAATGCAAGTTATTCGGGTAATTTTGCAATCGAGCATCAAAAGTTTATCCGATTCATGAAGAATATAAGTAAGGGAGAATAGATATGGTCGGTATACTTGGCGCAGGATTGATGGGAAAATCAATTGCTGTTGAAATTGCAAAGCATGGAATTGATGTCAAATTATTATCTGCTCAAAGGCATTTATCTGCTTCACAACTCAAAGAGGAAATAGAAAAAATAGTATCTCGGATGAAAGTTGTCAATCCTGAAGAAGTATTTTCTCATATCCAAATTGCGAGTGATTATAAAGAATTTGAAGGTTGTGATTTGATTATTGAAGCACTAAAGGAAGATTTAGTTGTAAAAAGAACCACCTTGAAAGAATTGATTTCGTCTATTTCATCTAATTGCGTGTTTAGTTCTAACACATCTTCCTTATCAATCAATGACATTTTTAAAGATATTATTCCTTTAGAAAATGTTTTGGGTACACACTTTTTTAACCCACCGCATGTCATGAAATTAGTCGAATTATCGACACTTGATCAAACTTCATCAAACACTATAAATTTTGCATTAAATTTCATAAAAGGGATAGATAAAGAAGCTATTTTTGTTAAAAATTCTCCAGGATTTGTTGTCAACAAATTACTTATCCCATTTATAAACGAAGCCGCAGTATTACTTGAAGAAAAGATAGCATCGGCAGAGGATATAGATAAAGCAATGTTGCTAGGTGCTAACCATCCAATCGGACCATTAAAACTTGCGGATTTAATTGGCATTGACGTTGTTGTTGCAATATTAAAGACATTTCAAAAAAACAATCCGCAGTTAAAGATTTCTCCACTTTTAGAAAAAATGGTTTTAGAAAACAAATTAGGACGTAAGACAAAGATTGGGTTTTATGACTATGTAGAGAAGAGGTAATCATTATGCAATACAGAGATCTAAAAGTACAATACGAAAAGTATAAAACTGAAATCGATCAAGCAATCAATCAAGTCATTACCAATACCGATTTTATCAGCGGAACTGCAGTAAAAGTGTTCGAAAACCGCTTAGCTGAATATGTTGGAGTCAAGCATTGTATCACTTGTGCCAATGGTACAGATGCTTTATTCTTAGTCTTGAAAGCATGGAATATTGGTCCAGGAGATGCAGTATTCGTTCCCAACTTTACGTTTTTCGCCACAGCAGAAGTCGTTTCTCAAGTAGGAGCAACCCCTATTTTTGTTGATGTTGATGTAGATACATTCAACATGAATGTTGTGCATCTTGAAAAGATGATTAGAAAAACAATCGGTCAAGGAAAACTTAAAATTAAAGCGATTATCCCTGTAGACTTATTTGGTCTACTTGCGAATTACAAAGAAATCAACCGAATCGCGAAGGTGTATAATCTGCGCATCCTCGAAGATGCAGCTCAAGGATTTGGTGCTGAGTATAATGGACAAAAAGCATGTAGTTATGGTGAAGCAGCTACCACATCGTTTTTCCCAGCAAAGCCATTAGGCTGTTATGGAGACGGTGGTGCGATTTTCACCAATGATGATCAACTTGCTTTACTGCTTAGATCATTAATTGTGCATGGCAAAGGACAGGACAAGTATGATAATATAAGAATAGGACAAAACTCTAGGCTTGATACGTTACAAGCTGCAATCCTAAATGTAAAACTGGATGCATTGATTAAACATGAATTAGATGATGTAAATCAAGTTTATCAATGGTACAATCAAGAATTATCAGATGTTGTTAAAGTGCCAGTCATTCCAGCAGGAAATAAATCATGTTTTGCACAATATACAATTCAACTCAAAAATCAAGATTTGAGAAACGGACTTAAGGACTATTTGCATCAACAGGGAATACCAACTATGATATACTATGCAAAGACGATGCACCAACAAATTGCATACCATCACTTAAATGTTGGTGATGAAGAATACCCTGTGTCAATCAATCTTTGCAACACTGTATTATCGCTACCTATGCATCCTTATCTGACTCTTGAAGATGTTCGTTCTATTTCGAGTCACATAAAAACATACATTAGTAAAAAACAAGGAGAACTATAATGGAACATATAAAAGAAGAAAAGGGAGTATCAATTATTGATATTCTTCAAAAACTGTGGGATAGTAGAAAACTGGTGATCATTCTTACACTCATTGTTTCGATTGTTTTAGTCATTCCACTTTATTTTCTCAATAAACCAAGTCGATTGGTTCATGTAGGATTCGAATATAATTTTCCGGGTGTTGAAGATAACAGATATCCCGATGGGACTTTATTCGACTACCGAAGTTTAGTGTCATTAGGATTCCTTGAAAACATTGCCAATTCAGATCCTAAATTCAGTGAAATCGATATTGAAGAGTTATATTTAGATGAAAACACAAAAATAAGCAGACAAGAAGACGTTTTATCATCAGAAAGACAAATTATTTTTAGTGAAAATCGATACCACTTAACAATTCCGGTTAAGTATTTTAAATACGATGAAGATTTAGCGAAAGATTTTGTGATTTTGATGTTGAATCAGCCACTCAATTATGCCTTGGATTCATATGATTCACTGCATATCATCAACAATGTTGACTATGTCGATAATAATGTAGAGTACCTAGAATCCGTAGATTATTACCGAACACAATATAATCTTTTGGTTGCTAAATATGAATCATTTATCGCTGTAAATGGTAATGTCACCATTGATGATGTTACAATCACTAACCATTATGTAAGTTTTACCGATAAAATAAGTAAAATGAACACTTTCGAAGAATTGAGTTTGTTGATTATTCAGGAGAAATATATTAAAAACTTTGATAATTTCGCATCCATGATTCAATTAAGTATTAATGTTCTTGATGACAGAATCAGTTTGAATAATGTAAAAATACTAGATTTGGAAAATGTATTTAGCAATCTTGTTGCCGCTTCAAACTTGCAACAGGCAGAAGGATTATTGTCCAATATCATCCAATTGAGATTGGAAAATATTGATTTGAATAAACTGAAGAATGATTATAGTGATATGCTAGACTTTATTGCTACTCAAACTGGTGATTCATATAACACACCTTCATTGTTAGCGAAGATCAATGGATATGAGTCATTGCTCACTGAATATACAGATAAGTTTAACGATTTTCAAACAGCATTTTATCACAATCAAACAACTCTAGTTTATGATAATGGTTCGATAATTATCATCGATGGTGGGTTTGGAAACATTGTAATTGCTCTCATTTCCGGTGTTTTCGCATTTTCATTGGCTGTTGTAGTTGTTTTAGTTAAAGATGGTTTTAAAGATTCAAAATTCAATCAGGCTGTACAAAAAATAACTGGTAATGGAAAAAAAGAGGTATAACTTATTATATATGTCCTCATTTCATATTTAGTTTACCAATTATTCTTATAATAAAGGTGTCTCGGATTATATCTGGGACCTTTTATATAGTGAAAATGCGATGTTTATAAGTAGAAAGTTTATTTGAATTGCACCTTGGTGCTATAATATAATTATAGAATTTGTATATCAAGTTTTTCAGTACATATTGAGGAAAAGGAGTGTCAACTATGAAGAAGAAAATATTAATCATGATTAGTCGATACTCACCTGGTCATAAAGAAGGTGGCCCCATTCGCTCGATGATTAATTTGACGAATGAATTTTCAAGTTCTTATGATTTCTATATATTGACTCATGACCGTGATCATGGAGATATCAGTCCATATGAGAATATCATTGTAAATACTTGGAATAAGTTTGGTGATGTCCAAATCTATTACGCTAATTATAAAAACTTTCATAGCAAACTAATTAAAGAACTGGCTCAACAGATGGATATTATATATCTATGCGGACCATATTATCACTATACACGTGCGACCTTATGGTTAAAATTCTTCAATCAAATAAAGCAACCCATTGTTATAGCATCCATGGGATCATTTTCAAAAGGTGCTTTAAGTTTAAAAAGGTATAAGAAGCTGATTTATATTGGGTTAACTCGGTTTTTAGGTTTTTATAAAAATATCTATTGGTCCGTATCATCATTATTTGAGCGTAATGATTTAGTTTCAATATTCAAAGATAAAAATACGAAAATATTTATTGCTGAAGACTTGCCTCGCAAATATCTCCCTCAAATAACATCAAGGAAAAAACATAAAAATACACTTCATATCATTTTTTTATCAAGAATATCTCGAATAAAGAATCTTGATTTTGTCATCGATATTGTGAGTAAGCTAAAAGGTGATATTAAGTTTTCAATCTACGGATACATTGAAGATCAAAAATATTGGGGATCTTGTTTAAACAAACTTGTTTCAATCCCACACAATATCAATTGGTCGATTCACGGTGAAGTGAGTACTGAAGACGTACTTCAAACTTTTGAATCGGCTGATGTATTTCTATTCCCGACGATGAGTGAAAATTATGGGCATGTTATTTATGAGTCGCTTGCAGCTGCAACAGTTCCAGTCATCAGTGATCAAACTCCTTGGCAAGATTTAGACACTTATCAATGTGGAGCAGTCATTCCACTTCATCAAATGGATATGTTTGTTAAAAAATGCCAAGAATTTGTTGATATGGACGAAGAAACTTTTCAAACATGGAGTGTCAACGCCTACGACTACGCAATCAAAAAATACAAGAAGTCTAAAGAAGAAAGTGGATATCCAATTATCTTTGAGGATATCATATGAACATTTTATTTGTTGGTCATATTCTAAATCCAAATGATTTATCAAAATTCCCAGCCGCATCCATTGCAGGTAATAATATGCAACTGGGATACATTGAATCCCTATATAAATACTTGGAACACGATATTGAAGTTATATCACAACTTCCAATCTCAATATATCCGAAGTCTAAACATATACATATTAAAATGCATACGCTTGACATTGGAAATAGCCATCGTGCTATATCACCTTCTTTTATAAACCTCCCATTTCTGAAATCTTGTACTTTAAAACAAAGTACTTCAACATTAATTCAATCATGGTTGAATAAGCATAAAGATAATGAGAAAGTGATTATATCATTCAACACGCTTCCACAAATAGCATTACCAGTGATTAGGTATTCAAAAAAACACGATGTAAAAACAATATGTATTTTTGCAGATCCTCCAATTGACCCATTCAAACGCAGTATCATTGGGAGAATATACAAAAATTACGAATTTCTACAGTCGATGAAGCTAATTAAAAGATTTGATGGTGTGATTGCGCTCAATCAGAAAATTGTCGAAGATTATGCTCCAATGGTCCCATATGAAATTATTGAAGGTGGGATTAATCTGGATTTGTTCAATCAAGAAATAACCCCAAAACAGAATGGTGTCAAACGTATTGTATATTCTGGAGCACTTACTGAATATAGTGGTTGTAAGAAACTCATCGAGTCACTCGCCTATATTCAAGAAAAAAATTTTGTGATTGAGTTTTATGGATCAGGTCCTTTAGTCAAATATATTAAATCATTTTCAAAAAATGATGCGAGAGTGCAATATCTTGGTATTCAATCGAATCAAAATATGATAAACGTAGAAAGAAATGCTGATTTTCTAATTAACCCTAGAAAGATTCATGATCCAATCAGCACCTACACATTCCCCTCTAAAATTTTAGAATATTTGGCAACGGGTACTCCGACTCTCTCAACAAAAGTGAATGGACTAACCCCCTATTATCTTAACCATTTGAATATCGTTGAAACAGATGATCCAATCTCTTTTGCTCAGTCACTTGAATGGATATTGAATAGCGATTATGCAATATTGAAAGAAAAAGCTTTATATGCGAAAAAAGAAATACTGAATGAAAAAAATTGGATGGAACAAACCAAGAAACTTTTAGCTTTTATCAATGCTCTTTAGTCTTTGTAATTGGTTCAAATAAACCATGTATCGGAGGATATAAACATGAAAGTTGTTATTTTAGCAGGTGGATTAGGTACAAGAATCAGTGAAGAAAGTTTCTTAGTACCAAAACCAATGATTAGAATCGGTGATCAACCTATTTTGTGGCATATCATGAAGCATTTTTCATCTTACGGATTTAATGATTTTATTATCTGTTGTGGTTATAAACAACACGTGATTAAAGACTACTTCAATAACTATCCATTATATACATCCAATGTTACCTTTGATTTCTCTAAAAATCCTATTAAAGAGTTTCATGAGCAAACCGATTTATGGAAAGTCACATTAATCGATACAGGACTTAACACCATGACGGGTGGTCGACTAAAACAAATCCAAAAATATCTTGATGGAGATACATTTTTAATGACTTATGGAGATGGTGTTTCCAATATTGATTTAAATGAACTCCTCAAACATCATATAACTCATCAAAAACTAGTAACAATTTCTGCCGTTCAGCCCAGTGGTAGATTCGGTAAAATTGAAATTGACTCAGATTCTAGTATCAAATCATTCAAGGAAAAAGATAAGGATGATTCAGGTTGGATCAATGGTGGATTTATGGTGATCAACAAGAGAGTTCTTGATATGATTGATGGTAATGATGTTGTTTTTGAGCATGAACCGCTTGAAAGATTGACCCAAATGAAACAAATGAGTGCCTACAAGCATCATGGTTTTTGGCAATGTATGGATACCATGAGAGATAAAGATTATCTTGAAAAGTTGTGGATTTCAAATCATGCTCCTTGGAAGGTGTGGTAATTGTGTTACTAGATTTCTTTAAAGATAAAAAAGTATTGATTACTGGACATACTGGATTTAAGGGTAGCTGGTTAACAAAGATATTGATGGATGCGGGTGCAATAGTGACCGGATATGCTTTGAATCCTAAAACAGAGCCTTCTCTTTTTTCTATTTTAAAACTTCATTTGAACATGAATTCTGTCATCGCAGATATAAGAGACTACAATCGTCTCAAACAAGTTTTTGATGAATTCCAACCTGATATAGCGATTCATATGGCAGCTCAACCATTAGTTAGGGAATCTTATGTATATCCTAAAGAAACTTATGAGATTAATGTTTTAGGAACCATTCATTTTTTGGAGTGTGCAAGACTTACTCCATCAGTAAAATCGATACTCAACGTAACATCTGATAAAGTTTATCAAAATGATGATTCAACACATCGGTTCATTGAAACCGATATCTTAAATGGTTTTGATCCTTATTCGAATAGCAAATCATGTTCTGAACTAGTTACTGAAACATATTCTAGATCGTATTTCAAATATTCAAATCAAAGTGTTTCAACTGCACGTGCAGGAAATGTCATTGGTGGTGGAGATTTTTCCAACGATAGGATCATCCCCGATATTGTTAGAAGTATCCTTTCAGGTCAAGAATTGTTGCTACGTAATCCAAATGCAATTCGACCATACCAACATGTCCTTGAACCTCTATTTGCTTACTTATTGATCATCAAGATGCAATATGAGAATAAAGATTTTGAAGGTGCTTATAATGTTGGTCCAAGTGAAGAGGATTCTATTTCAACAATGGATTTAACCAATGCATTTATGAAGGTATGTGGAAATAAGATGAAGTATCAGGTTGATAAGGGGCAAGGTCCACACGAAGCACAATACTTAAAACTAGATAGTACAAAGATAAGATTACGTATGAACTGGAAACCCATATTGAGTATCCGTGAAGCTATAGAAATGACTTCAGCATGGTATTTGTCTTATATACAAAATCAACCCACCGAAAAAATAATGGATGATCAGATCCGTTTGTATATTGAAAAGTATAATCGATTGAACAGTGTCAAGTCATGAAAACAGCAATTGTTACTGGTGCTTCAGGATTTATTGGCAAGATTCTTGTTAACTATTTAGTCTCAAAAAGTGTCTATGTTTATGCAGTTGTTAGAAGTGAGAAATCAGATACTCAGGGTATTTCAGCATCTGCAAATATTATAGTTGCTGATTTTGATTCATACGCACAACTCAACAATTTGATATTAAAAAATGTAGATGTTTTCTATCATCTTGCATGGGATGGTACAAGTGGTATTGATCGAAAGGATTACCTTAAGCAATTAGGTAATATGAGAGGTACAGTAGAAGCCTATAAAATCGCTGGTGATTTAAAATGCGGGAAATTTATTTCTACAGGTACAATTTCAGAAAGATTGGTTGAAAAGACTGAA
>DITP01000047.1 GCA_002422135.1 Acholeplasmataceae bacterium UBA6181 | reverse complement strand
ATGTATTTACGATATTCATTCAGTGTTGTTGCACCAACGCAATGCAATTCGCCACGAGCTAACATCGGTTTAAGCATGTTTGATGTATCCATCGATCCATCCGCACGACCTGCACCCACGATATTGTGTAATTCATCGATAAAAAGAATGATTTCACCATTTGAGTCTTTAATTTTGTTTAATACAGCTTTTAAGCGTTCTTCAAATTCACCGCGAAACTTAGCACCAGCAACTAAAGCAGCGAGATCAAGCTCATAAATGATTTTGTTTTGTAATCCTAAGGGGACATCTTTATCAACAATTCTGCGCGCTAAACCTTCGACAATTGCAGTTTTACCGACACCTGGTTCGCCGATTAGCACAGGATTGTTCTTTGTTTTACGAGATAATATCTTGATGACGCGTCTAATTTCATCTTCGCGACCTATGACTGGATCAATCTTACCTTGTTTTACAGCTTCTACAATATTTCGACCAAATTTATCTAAGATATTTGGGTCTTTGCTGTAATCATCCATTTGTGTAAAGTTCATCATAACCTCCTGACTTAGCAGTCTATTCAAACAACTGCCAATATCATTATAAACCATCAAATTAGCACTGTCAACATTTAAGTGCTAAAAATCAAAAAATACATAATTAAAACATGTCGTGATTGCAGGTACTACAAAAATGATTTTTTAAAACTTTAAAAATGGTTCGCGATTTAAACATCGAATTCTGGTTGACATTTACCCCTTTTAAAAGTTATAATTATGGAGCACGTTTGTGGCCTCATAGCCAAGTGGTAAGGCAAGGCACTGCAACTGCCTGATCATCGGTTCAAATCCGTTTGAGGCCTCCATATGTGTTTAACACCTGTTTAACGGGTGTTTTCTTTTTAGTTTTGCTTATTTTTTTAAACACTAATAATATAAAACTATTGACAATGTTATAACAAATGTATATACTATTTATGAAGGATGGTGATTTTATGAACACACAATTAAAGAAGATAGGAAATAGTAAAGGCGTCATTATACCAGCTGCAATTTTAAAAATGCTTGATATCAAAGAAAGCGAAGAATTTACAGTTAAGGTTGAGGGAAAAGAAATTGTATTATCAAAAGTAAATTCTTTTGATCCTAATTCACTAGAAGAGTTATTTTTAGATTATAAAGAAACTTATAAAGGCGAAATTATATTTGATGACTCTAAGGGCAGAGAAGTATGGTAAATCAGGGGGATATTGTTATCGTTGATTTTGATCCTTCACTAGGCTCCGAACAAAAAGGGAAGAGGCCAGGAGTTGTGGTAAGCAGTGATATATATCATAAAAAAACAAATGGATTTGTTATTGTCGTTCCAATTACTTCTGATAGGGCATTTAAATATCCTTTACATGTAGACTTAGATTCAAGGACAAAAACTTATGGACAAATCATGTGTGAACAAGTAAAAACCATGGACACTAAAGCAAGGAATTTAAAAACTGTTGAAAAACTTCCATCTGACTTACTCGATAAAACATTAAAAATAATAAAGTTGTTGTTTTGATTTCTTGTTTTTTGATAAGGATTATATGCTTATTAGAAACAAACTCCATACTTATCTCATAGCAAACTTGGTTATGACAACACATATGTGTTTAACACCTGTTTAACGGGTGTTTTTTTGTTATGATTAAAAGTTAATTTAAATACTAATGATATAAAATTGTTAATAGTGTTATTAAAAATGTATATACTATTTATGAAAGATTGATTTTTGCAACGGGATCTCTTATACAAATAGAAAAACTGTTGCAAAAATTATTTACATTTCACTTTTTATTCATCAAAAATAGGTTTTTCTTTAATTTCCTATCAGAAAATACAATAATTAATTGCCAAAAATAGAATGATAATACAAAAATAATTGTTATATTGTTCAAAAATAGGTAAAATATGATTGAGGAGTGATAACTATGAAATACATAGAGATATTTTCTGAGAAAAGAGTGTTTGATTTTTCCTTTGTGGTTGGAATAACCAATAGTGAAAACTTGGCTCGTGAAACATTGCAAAATTATTTAAAAAAAGGGTACATAAAAAGAGTTAAGAAAAACTTATATGTAACTATGAGTTTCGAAACGACTGGTGTTATACCTAGCAAGTATGAAATAGCATCAAATATTACAAAAAGTTCTTATGTATCTCATCATAGCGCTTTTGAATACTATGGATATAATAATCAAGTCTATAATGATGTTGTAACTGCTAGTATAGAGCGATTTTATGATTTTACATTTGAATATAACGAGTATAAATATAAAAATGTTTCTAATGATAAGTATGTAGACACAATTGATGGTGTACGTGTAAGTACACTACAAAAAACAATAGTAGATTGTATAGATGATGTGAAATCGTATGACGATATGGAAGAATTGATATATAATTTATCTGCACTTCCAGTAATCAATGGATCACAGATTATGGATTACTTATTATTTGTGAATAAAAAAATTCTCTTTAATAAAGTAGGACTAGTACTATCACATTTTAATGATGGATATCTGGTTGACGATTCAATTCTAAATCAAATGAAAGCCCTAGGTATTAAGGGTGTGAAGTATTTTACCAACGAAAAACATCGTTTAAACAAATACTACAAAGAATGGAACCTATATTGTTACAATTTAGATAAGTTATTGGCGGAGGATGAGGATGAGAAGTTATAATATAAGAGACTTAACTAACATTGCACAATATAATAGATTTAATAGGGATACTTTAGAAAAGGTATTGCGATTATCTGAATTACTAAAATTATTTAATGAGAATGAAGAATTTAAAGGAAAATATGTTCTAAAGGGTGGGACAGCAATTAATTTATGCTTGTTTGATTTTCCTAGACTGTCAGTTGATATTGATATGAATTTTTAATTCTAATTCCTCCAAAGAAGAAATGTTGAAGATGAGGGAACTACACAGAAAACTCATTAGTGCATTTGTTGCTCTAGATGGATATACTATTGATCCAAAATCAAGATTTACATTTACGCTTGATTCATATCTTTTAAAGTATACAAATGCAGTTAGAAGTAAAGATAACATATAGATTGAACTGAATTATTCAAACCGTATTCAGATTCTCGAGCCCGTGAACTATAAATTAAGCTCAAAATAATAGATAATGAATCTGTTTTAGCTCTCAACAAGGTTGAACTATACGGAAGTAAGATAGCGGCATTAATAGGGCGAACTACTGCAAGAGATGTATTCGACGTATTTCAACTTATTAATGAAAAAATACTTCCGGACAACAAGTTAGATATGCTTAAAAAATGTAGCATATTTTACCTCTTGACGTCAAATGAATTTCAATCATTTGGTGATTTGTTGAATCAGTTCAAGAAAAACATGGAAAATNNTATCATTTAGTACAATAAAACGTAATCTCATTCCATTGCTACATGTTGGCGAAACAATAGACATTGATGCTTTTAAACAAACAGTAAGCCAATTTATTGAATCGTTATTTGAGTTAACTGAAGCTGAACAAAAATACATAGATTTCTTTAATGCTGGTGAATTTAATCCTGAACTACTATTTGATAAAGCAATAGCAGATAGATTAAAAGAACATCCAATGGTTTTATGGAAGATGATGAATCACAAATTATAATTATGAGGTCAATGATGGCAAATATAGAAAATCCAAAGTATTTACTTCATATGCTTGGAGTAATGAAGAGTGTGCTGAATTGGTATGGTTATTGAACAGTCAGTTGTTATATCATATGAATACACAACAAACTTCATGTTGACACATAGTAAACTTGATTGTGACAACCTAATTAGTGGCTCAAACTTGGTTCAGACAAGACAATTAAATGTGTAGAGATGCTTTTTATTGAAAGCGTCTTCTTTATTTATTTTCATCTTTTGTTTTAATGATTCATTCAGTTTTTCGTATAATATGTCGTTTGTGAGGTATAATAAACATAGATTACACGATGTATAAACAGACTGAATAGAGAGGAAATATTATGGATAACAACGGATACAAAATTGCTTTAATGATTGATTCAGAGAATGTTTCACCAAAATATATTAAACCTGTTATGAATGAAATTGCTAAATATGGCAAAATTGTCATTGCAAGATTTTATGGAGATATTAATAATTTATCGAAGGAATGGCATAAAACAGCAACCGATCATGCGATAAAGCCAGTTCACCAATATAACGTAGCCATTGGAAAGAATGCTGCCGATATGGCCATGGCACTTGATGCTCAAGAAATGATGTATCAAGAAAAAGTTAATGCTTTTTTCTTAGTAACAAGCGATAGCGACTTCACACCACTTGCGGTTAAATTAAGAGAAGGTGGCATGCACGTTATAGGGGTTGGAAATGAAAAAAAAGTCACACCAGCATTTCGTTCTTCATGTAATGAGTTTAAATATTTTGAATACTTAGACGAAGAAGATGAAGAGGAAGAAATTAAACCTATTAAATCTTCTAAACAAGAAATTGGTGGCATGATTAAAAATATCGTCATCGAAAATGGTGTCGATAATAAGATCCAATTGTCACGTTTAGGTGATATTTTAGTTAATCGTTTCTCTGACTTTGATCCTAGAAAATATGGGGCTAAAAGTTTATCAAGCCTCGTGAATACCATCGATGGTTTGAGCTTATCATTAGAAAAGACAACGAGTTATGTCACGCTTGTCACCACGACATCGATTAAAGATATTCATGCAGCAATTATCGCTATTATTTCTAAAAACAAAAGTAAAGAAATGATTTTAACACGTATCAAGCAAGAACTTGAAAAGAAATATAAGGGCTTCGATTATCAAGAACTTGGATTTACACGATTTAGCCGGTTAGTCGGAAGTATTGATGGTGTTATCGTCAAAAATAATGCAGCAAAAATAATATAGAGGTTTTCTATGAAACGTGAAATGATTGAAAAGAAAATGAAATTGTATGAGACAATTACCGTGATTGCTGGTGTTCTTTTTATACTCTCATTTATTTCAATCATGATATTACAAAATCCTGTGGTAGTCATCGGATTTTTCATTCCAGTCCCAATGTTTATCGTCAGCCAATTAAAGTTTAAAAAACTGAGTGTTGCATTTAAAGAAAACTTTATCCAACCTGAAATTGAGAAATTCGTCGATCAAGCTGTTTTTTTACCAAAAGAAGGATTAAGTAAAGAGTTTGTTTATGGTTCGGGCATACTAAAAAAAGAGGATCGATTTAGTAGTGAAGATTATTTAGAAGGAACGATAAAGAATAGGCGATTTATATCCGCAGATGTTCATCTTCAAGATGTTCGAAGTAACGGTAAAACTACAACTGTAGTTACCGTTTTTCAAGGAAGGTTTTTTGAAATTGAGTTTGAAAAGAAGTTTGAAAATGATGTATATATATTTCCTAATTTTTTATATCGCATGAGTTTAGGTCGAGGATTTGAATTAATTGACGTCGAATCGATTATTTTTAACAAGAAGTTTGATGTTTTTTCGAAAGACCAACATTCAGGTTTTTATCTACTCAAACCGAGATTCATTGAAAAGCTTTTAGAATTTCATGAAATTCAGAAAAGAGTGTTTTATGGATTCAAAGAAAATAAAGTTTATATCGCAATTGACACAAGAAAAGATGCATTCGATTTAAAAATGTTTAAAGCTATTGATGATCATTTCTTCAAAGAAATCAAACAAGAGATAAAACTCATTGAAGATTTAATTGATCTAATTACGAACTAGGAGGAATTTATGTCTTATCAATCGTGGAATAAAGAAGAATTGATTCAAGAAATTGAACGTCTAAAAAGACTTAATGAGACATTAATGGATGAAAAAGACCAAGAAATCAAATTAGATTACGCTTGGGCAGGTCATTTAGGGAACTGGTATTGGGATTATGCAACAAATGTTGTGACATTTAATGATTTAAAAGTACAAGCACTTGGTTATGATATCAACGAAGTGCCTTTACCTGTTGGATTTCAATTTTTTACAGAGCGTATCCATAAAGATGATTATGATTATGTCATGCAAAATATGCGTGATCACTTATACGGTAAGATTAATGCTTATGATGTTGAATATCGCATTCAAGCTAAAAATGGTGATTATAAATATTATCACGATATCGGCAAAGTTACGAAACGAGATTCTCAAGGTAAACCATTATTTCTTGCAGGTATAGTATTTGATATTACCGAACGACGTTTAGCTTTAGATGAACTTGAACGCATGAATAAAGCGTTAGAAAAACTTTCATCAACGGACGCTTTAACAAAACTTTTGAATCACCGCGCAATCTATGATAAGCTTCATGAAATCCATGAAGAATATGATCAAAAAGTCATGACCTTAGCAATGATGGATTTAGAGGATTTCAAGAAAATCAATGATACTTATGGACATTTAGTTGGTGATGATGTTCTAAGAGAAACAGCTGATATATTAATGCAATATACGAAGAATCATGATTTTGTTGGTCGATATGGTGGTGAAGAATTTTTAATGGTTTTCATTGGAAAAGCAATGGATGAATCAAAAGTTATTTTAGAAAATATTAAGCAGTCGATATGTGAACATTTTAAAAAGAAAGATTTAAATATCACCATCAGTATTGGTTGTGCTATGAAACAAGATGAATCAATCAATGATTGGATTAAACGTGCAGATGAGGCTTTGTATCAAGCTAAAAGAGAAGGAAAAAATCAAGTAGTGGAGGCATAGATTATGGGTACAGCATTTATACAATGTGAGATTTATTCAAAAGCTTTAATGATGCAAACGTCAGTTTCAGTCATTATGCCACAAGATGTCAAACGAAACGAAAAAATTAAGGCACTTTATCTTCTCCATGGTTACCGAGGGAATCATAAAGATTGGATACGCTATTCATCCATCGAACGCTATGTTGAAGATCGAAGAATGGCTGTCATTATGCCAGAAGTGAATAACGGATATTATGCAAATATGGAAAATGGATTAGACTATTTCACTTATGTTGCAGATGAATTACCACATATCATGGAATCGATGTTTCCACTATCTAAGAAAAAAGAAGATCGATATATCGCTGGATTATCTATGGGTGGGTATGGTGCATTTAAGATCGCAGCTAAAAGACCACAGAAATTTTCAAAAGCGATTTCATTATCTGGTTCGATGAACATCATCACCGTTCGAGATATTTCAAGAAACGAAGATCAAAAAGATTATTTCAGTGCAGTGTTTGGTCATGATGAAGCTTCTTATAAAAAGCATGATTTATATCATCTATTTAGCAAACTTGTCAAACAAAAAAATCATCCGCAACTTTATATGGCATGCGGAACAGAAGATTTTTTATACCAAGATAATGAGGATTTCTATAACTTTTTAGTTGAACAAGGTTTCGATGTCTATTATGAGACTTCATCGGGTGCTCATACATGGGCATTTTGGGATAAATATATAGAAAAAGCCATCTCGTGGCTTTTCAATTCAACGTTGATTTAAATAATTTAAGAAATCAATAAACTGATGACTCCACGCTTGTTCGTGGTGTTTTTCATTGACAACGAGCAATTTGATGTGTTTAACCCCTAGATCAGATAAAATTGATGCTATTTTTTTAGATCCCTGGATATAAGAAGCATTAGATGAATCAGTAGGATCAAGGTTGGCTTCCATGGTGCCAACACTGATAAACACCCGATGGCTTGCGGATAAAAATGAGGATTTTAAATAATCAATCATTGGATTTTCATGAAACCAAAGTGATGTTGAAAAAAGACCAGCACTGCCAAATACATCTGGGTATTTGCAGATTGCATAAAGTGAGATGTAACTTCCCATCGAAGATCCTGCGATATAGGTATGGTTTTTTTCTTTTTTTGTCGGATAGGTTTGATCAATCCAAGGTTTAAGTTCTAAAACCAACCAATCGATGTAAAGGTCACCTTTACCTCCATAGGTTTGATTTAATTTGCTGGTATATTTAGGGTTATTTTTCCAAGGTGAGTACATATTCAAGCGGTCTTCATCACTATCAACACCCACGATGATCATGTCTTTGATCATGCGTCTTGATACCATGTTATCCATGGTGGTTTGGATTTGCCAACTATAGCCATAGGTTGCTGTTTGATCTTCAAACAAGTTTTGACCATCGTGCATATATAATACTGGAAATGATTTTTTGAGTTGAACAACATTTTTAGGAACTAAAATACGGATCATCATTTCTTTATCTAATAGATTTGAATATTTTTTTATGATTATTAATTCATGCATAATTCATTCACCTCAACTTATAATCTATCATACGCTAAATTTGTGATTTTGCATCAATAAATATGATAGAATATAAGAGAACATAGGAGGTATCTATGGCTAAACGCATTGAAACGAAGTCGAAAAAACCCGTTAATCGTCTAGGATTTGGTGGTTGGCAACTAGGAAACACTGAATTTTGGGGACACATGTCACAAGATGAAGGTGTCGAACTTGTTAAAAAAGCAATTGCTGAAGGTGTCAATTTTTTTGACACTGCTCCAGGTTATGCTTCGGGGATGAGTGAATCAATCATCGGTATGTCGATTGAAGATCATCGTGAAGATATTTTTATTGCAACTAAATATGGACACACAGCTGATGGTGAAACAGATTTCAGCGTTTTTTCATTGAGAGAACAAATTTATAGCAGTTTAGAAAGACTTCAAACCGATTATTTAGACGCCCTCATTTTACATAATCCACCATGGGATATTTTGGAAGGTCAAACCAATCACATCCAAGAACTTAAAAAATTGAAAGAAGAAGGACTGATTCGTTATTTTGGTGTAAGTATTGATACCGGAGAAGAAATGGAATTAGTGCTTGACCATCTTGATCTTGACATCATAGAAATTATTTTCAATATCTTTTTTCAAGAACCTATGGCACATTTTAAAAAAGTCAATGAAAAAAACATTGATATTATTGCTAAAGTTCCATTAGACTCTGGGTGGTTGACCGGAAAATATGATGAGTTTTCAGAGTTTTCTGGAATTCGGATGCGCTGGAACGATGAAACAATTGAACGTCGTGCTTTTTTAGTTTCACGTTTAAAATCTATGATTACCAAAAGCGATTTAACCAAATATGCGATGAGCTTTATCAAAAGCTTTGATGAAATTTCGGTAGTGATTCCAGGTATTCGAACGATTGAACAACTGACGGATCATCTTAACTATCAAGATTATGAATTATCAGATGAATTGAAGCAAGTCTTTATCGATATCTATGAGTCCTTTATCAAGGATGATCCGCTCCCTTGGTAAATAATATTTAGAAATAGTAAAGGCATCTTGGATGCCTTTTTCAATAAATAAGGAGTTATCATGGGAACATTAATCAATGCAGCAGCTATTATTGTCGCAACCTTTATAGGGATTTTACTTAAAAAAGGATTATCTGAAAAAATTCAAAAAAGTATTATGTTCGCGATGGGGCTTGGATTAGCTGCCTTATCTTTAGGATGGTTTTTTAAAGATTTTTTTCAAATTCATGAAAATCAAATTGCGACACAAGGTGATTTACTAGTGATTATTAGCTTAGTCATCGGTGTTTCCATTGGCGAATGGATTGATATTGATGAAAGATTAACAAGAGGTGCATTAGCCATCGAGACGAAATATAAATTGCCACCTCTTGCAAAAGGGTTTATCTCAGCAACTTTGATATTTTGTGTTGGTGCTATGGCGATTATTGGTTCCATTCAAGATGGGTTAAATGGAGATATTACAACGCTTGTTATAAAAAGTACGCTCGATTTTATTACAGCACTTATTTTAGCATCAACCCTAGGTTTTGGTGTGATGTTTTCAGCATTTAGTGTCTTACTTTATCAAGGAACAATTACCGTTCTTGCAGGAACTGTCCAATCATTTTTAACACCTGAAATATTGGCATCCATAGCCATGGTTGGTAATATACTATTAATTGCGATTGGTATTAACTTTATGGAGTTAAAAAAAGTAAAAGTCGCGAATATGCTTCCCGCACTTTTAATTCCTGTTATCTATTATCTTGTTATGGCGATGTTTACATGATGAATCATTTATGCAAAATATGTGGTCATGAAACAAAACCTTGGACTCATCCCAAAACAAAGGCACTATTTCATGTATGTCAATTTTGTGACTTCATCAGTAAAGATAAGGCATTGTATGTCTCACTTGATGCTGAGAAAAAGAAGTATGATGAACATCAAAATGAAGAGAGCAATATTGGATATGTCAATTATCTTTATAACTTTTATGAAACTGCGATTAAACCTTATGTGTTAAAAGGAAAAGTCCTTGATTTTGGGAGTGGACCGAATCCTGTTTTTCAATCCATCCTTCAAAAAGAAGGATATGAAGTTGTGATTTATGATTATTTTTACGCACCTGATCTTCAATACTTAAATCAGACGTATGATTTAATCTCAACGATTGAAGTCGTTGAACATTTACAAGATCCATTACCAATTTTTAATCAGTTTAAATCATTATTAAAACCAGGTGGATATTTATCCATCATGACCTTATTTCATTCAAATGATATGATACGTTTTAAAGATTGGTTTTATATTCGTGATGTAACACATGTTTCATTTTATACATCAAAAACAATTAAAAAAATTGCAGATATTCTCAATATGGAATTTATCGATACAAATGATTATCGTTATGCAGTTCTAAGAAAAAAAGAGATCGACTGATCTCTTTTAAATGTCAATATCTTCTCTAACTAGAGGCATCGTCATACAACGCGGACCTCCTCGACCTCTCGATAATTCAGAAGAAGGAATGGCAATTGTTTGAA
>DITP01000023.1:5979-37407 GCA_002422135.1 Acholeplasmataceae bacterium UBA6181 | reverse complement strand
GAAAAGTACTTTTTCAACAGTCTGAGGGCTTCAATGGAAGCCCTTTAGTATTATGTAATCTATTTAATTATTGTTGGGTCTTGATAGTCGCTAGAATGCATAAAGTAGTCAATGTCTCTTGCTACTGATGGGTCAAATTCATGAAGAAAGCTTTGCACATGAACTAGAATGTTGTGAAACATTTTTTTGTTTTTCATTTGGCTATTCCTTTCATAAATATTTCATAAATTAATTAAATAATTTAAAATTATTGATAAAGTTAATTTACACCTTAATTATATTAACATTATTCTCAAATGTCAATTGAAAATTAAACAAAATTAATAAAAATATTCAATAAATATAAAATTTAATAAAAAAGTATTATAATATTTAATTTAAGCATTAATATAATTGAAATAATGAAATGAAAAAATAGATAAACTTGTTATAATTAAATGATTAATTGGAATATTATTGATCTTTAATCTTTGCTTATAACGACCGCTACATTTTTTGTAATCTCCTGCTATACTTTATTTTAAAATGGCTAAAATAATTATTTAGCAATACTTCTTTTTTTGAGTGTATTTTGCTAAAGAATCGAAAGAAAAATCATTGATTTTATTGAGACAGAAGCGTATGATGAGGCTGAGGTTCGAGAACCTTGCATTTGTAAAATAAACAATGGCGTTTTATACGATTTGTTCCATGCGATTTATGTTTAAAAATCACATAAATTCAAATCGCCTGTAACACCATTTCGATTTGTTTCAAATGAATCTGAAAGGCAGGTGAAAATCAATGGCAAACCAAAAACCAGCTCCAAAAGCTCCAGTACNNCCAGCTCCAAAAGCTCCAGTACAACAAGCTAAACCAGCTCCAAAAGCTCCAGTACAACCAGCCAAACCAGCAGGCAAGAAATAAGCAATAAAACCATGATTGCCAAAATCATTAAATTATAATATTTAGTCCAAGTCGCTATTGTTTTGCATAGTGACTTGTTTTTTTTAACTTAGATGCTATTAAAGAAGTATTTGCTTTATATTCATGATAAAATAGATGTGTTCATGGGTTAAACGGAGGTCATTGTGAAAAAAATAAGTTTACTCATTGTTCTTTACAACATTTTTAGTGGCTTTATTCAAATATATAAAATTATTGAATATATTTATTTTGTGAACATCACGCAAAACACACTTGCATCAAAATCATTTTTATTATTTTCAATTGTCAGTATGGGCATAGTCATATTTCTTAATGTTGTAAACTTTGTTTTTTTAAGAAATAAGAAGCTCGTGATCAATAAATTATTCATTATCAGTTTTGCTTTTGCATGCTTAACTTATCTTGTCGGTTTTGGTGTCATCTTGTTATATTAATAAAATCTCAAAATTTCAACTACAAATATAAAGGAGCTTATCATGAAGAACAGAAAGATTGCATTATCATTTTTATTTATCTTAAGTTTGTTTTTAGTTTTAAATGGGTGTACACCTAAAATTACATCTAAATTTGAAAATCTTGTTTTATCCGCTGCGGTTGATGAAGAGCACTATCCAATTACTCCAAGTACCACATTTGGACCGACCACACCAATGATTTATCTCACTGGAAATGTAAAAGATGCTCAAATTGATTCGGTTATTATTGCTGAATGGTATTATTTAGGTGGAGAAGAAGATCTATATCTCTACCAAATGACTTTAGAAGTTACCGAAGTGGACATGGGATTTTACATTAGTTTATCTAAACCAACAGATAATTGGTTTCTTGGAGATTATGAAATTTTGCTTTTCTACGATAATGTTTTAATGGAGACTATTGAATTTGTAATTGAATAAGTCTATTTAAAAAGAAAAAAATCTTATCAATGATAGGATTTTTTTCTTTGGTACTTTGATTGGGGGAATCAAATGAAGAATGTTTATGTTGTTAGGGGGATATGTTCTTTTTGATAATAATCAAGCATTTCTTCGCGTGTGACAAGTGCTTGGAAATAATAACTGGATGTTGTATGGCTTTGACCATAGTCAATGAGTCGATCATATTGATCATAAACCTTGTTTGTGGACTCAATGCTTGCAGCATTTTTTCTTTCTCCAAGTAAAACTGCAAGCTTTGATGACAAATTCACAGCTTTTGTAACACGAAATGAAAGTTTCGCTTTTAAATTATACTCTTTATCCATATAAGCATTTAAAGGTTCAATACCTTGGAATTTTTTATCCATATCCTTAAAAATGCTTAAAGGAATGTAATTTTCCAAAATTATAATAGGTTTATCGTTACCTTTATAAATTCGATTAATGTACAAAAGTTTTTCTCCTGAATTGAATCCCATTTTTTGGAGTTCTAAATCATTGAGATTGACAACTTTTTTATCAATACATTCAATTGAAGGCTTTAAACCTAAAGCAATAATTGCATCATAAATAGCAATATTACGATAGAAGAAATAATTAGTAAGTTCAAAATATGCAACAATGTAGCCTTGAGGAATAGAAAACTTAATATAATTTTCTTTGACTAACTTCTTATATGCTTTCTCAGTAAAATCAACATCAACTTTAAGAAGTTTAGAAAGTTGTTGCGGACTCGGTAATAAAGCTTGATAATAAAATGTCTGATCTAAAATCAAAGCTTTAATACTTTCTTTAATTTGTTCATCATAGGATACTGCAGATCTTCTGTCAATAGAAATTGATTCAAAACGATCAGAACGCATGAACCAACACCTCGAATTCTGTAAATTCACCCGGAAAATAGTTTGCTACATAGGCAATAATTTGATCTTTTTCATCGATAATCTTTGATCTTACAAAATAAATGGCATCATCAGGTTCAATCTTTAAAAGAAGTGCTTCTTCAGAAGATGCATTGATTGGACTAAATGTATTGTTCATATGTTTAATTTTATGCTTGTACTTTTTTTCAATTAAATCATAGAGTTGATCCGTTTCTTCATGTTTGAGATGAAGTTTGTTAAAGAATTTTTCTGGGAAATATATCTTTTGAAGTAAGACAGGATTCCGATTTGCTTTGGTTAAACGAAGAATTACATAGCAGTGTTCACCTTTTGATAGCTTCAAAATTCGATAAGCTGTAATATCTTCTTCAATATAATCTAACATAATATCTTGAAACTGATTATCAAGTTTATTTTTTAAAATGTAAGAATCAACTTGATAAAACTCATGGAGTGGAGCGTGAAATAAAAACCGATTTGTAACATATGTCCCTTTTCCTTTAATGCGCTTGATTTGTTGTTTAGAAATCAAGTCTTCATAAGCCATCTTAACAACAGTTGGACTTATCGAAAAAGTATTACAAATTTCTTTTTCAGTGGGTAACTTATCATTAAAGGACAATTGTCCATGCTCAATGGCGCTAATTATTGAATTTGAAATTTGTTTATATATCGGAGTTTTCAATTTTTTATTCACATAAATATAATCCATAAGTTCACACCCTATCAAAAATTTGTTAGTCCAGATTGATATTGTTTATTTAACTTTTGGGAACGTTTAACTTTTCGAGAAGTTTTCCAACCATTCTTGGACGTTCGGCAATTAATGCACCAACTTCAGTTAAAGCAATAATTTTATCTTCAACTGATCCTTTTCCTCCAGTGATGATTGCTCCTGCATGACCCATTTTTTGACCTTTAGGAGCTGTTCTACCTCCTAAGAAAGCTACGAGTGGCTTAGTGAAAGTATGATTTTTTATGGCTTCAGCAACCTCTTCCTCCATTGTACCACCAAGTTCTCCAATGATGACAACTGCATTAGTCTCAGGATCTTGTTCATAAAATGGAAGCATTTCTGCAAACCTTGTTCCAGGTACAGGATCTCCTCCTACACCAATCAGTGTTGATACACCATAACCTGCTTCAACAATCATAGCTGTTACTTCATTTGTCAGTGATCCACTACGTGTCATCACACCGACATGACCTTTTTTATAAACTCTTTCAATCCAGTGGGGAAATGACCCCATCATTGCAACTTTTGGCGAGATGACACCGGTTGTATTTCCTCCAATGACAAAAGCATGGTGTTCTTTAGCTGCTTGACGAATTAAAACCATGTCATGGAGAGGAATACCATCGGCGATAGTTACAATTTTTTTTATACCAGCCGCTAAAGCTTCCATAACAGCATCTTTTGTGAGTTTAGGTGGAACAAATAGCATGGATGCATCCACATCGTGCATTTGAACTGCTTTTCGCACGGTGTTATATACTGGAATGCCTTCAAAAGTTTGCCCTTCTTTACCTGGTGTAACACCGCATAAAACATGTGTACCAAGTTCAATCATATGTTTTGTCCAAAAACTACCTTCAGATCCGGTAATTCCTTGAACGAGAACTTTTGTATGTTGATCTATAAATATACTCATTTTAGACTCCCTTCGATAAAGAAACTGCTTTTCGAACAGCCTCCTCAGTATCAAAGAGTGGTTCAAGACCAGCTTCTTTTAATATTCGAATAGCTTCAGCTTCATTCGTACCACGAATGCAAGTGACAATCGGGCGATCGGGTTTTAAGCGTTGAATTGCATCAACAATGCCTTCAGCCATCACATCTGCTCTCGCGATGGTTCCAAAAGTTACGATTAAAATTACTTTTGAGGGGACCTTTAAACAAATCTCCATAGCCTTAACTGCTTTTTTGTAATTTGGTCCACCAAATTCCAAATAATTAGCAACCGTACCTCCCTCATAGTTGATTAAATCATAGACTGTTGTTGTGAGACCAGCACCTGCACACATCAAACCAATATCACCATCAAATTGAATGAATGGGATGCCTTCTAGTAGCGCATCATACTCGGCTTCAGTTTTATAATCATCTAAGGATCTTTCATAACGTGATTGTCTGTATAATGAATTATCATCAATCATCAATTTTCCATCACCAGCAATAAAATCACCTGTTTTTGTCATAAAAAGAGGATTAATTTCAACGAGTTCAGCATCATACTTTTTAAAAACATCATAAAGTTTAAGAAGAAGTTTAGACATTTCTTTGGTCTGAACAGGATCTAGACCTAATTCGTAACAAACCGTGATTGCTTGATAAGGCATTAAACCATAACGTAAATCGATGGGTTCTTTAATGATTTTATCAGGCTGTGTTGTAGCAAGCACTTCAATATCAATACCACCTTCAGCACTTGCGATGAGTAAACCACTTGCATTCAAAGGATCAACAGTGATTGAGACATAGATTTCCTTTTCAATATCTATAGCTTGTTCTATGAGCAATTTTTTAATTTTCAAGGAATGATTGAATAATCGATTCACATGAAATTGAGCATCGACTTCATTTTTAACAAACGAAATCAAACCAGCTTTTCCTCTACCGCCACTTAAGACTTGTGATTTAACAACGAGTGGAAGACCAATCTCTTTAATCGCATCATTAAGCTGATTCTCATGTTCGATGATAACACTTTTTGGAACTGAAATACCGGCTTCTTTAAAAACTTCTTTTGCTTGATATTCATACAATTTCATGAATTTTCTCCTACTTTAAAGCTTTAAAATATTCACCAAAAATTTCATCATCCGATGGACGTACTGGTGTGAAATATTCAGAAACCCAAGTCACATTAAGAAAATGTTTATAGTTTATATTTTCAGTGGTTACATTACCACCCCATGTCCCACAACCAAGTGAAACAGTCGACGGCATACCATTAAAAAATGCCCCTCCATTTGCTGGAGCTTGTGCTTGATTGACCATAATACGGCTTGATTTCATATATTGCCCAAGATGATGAATATATTCTTGATTAAATGTATGAATTCCACATGAATGTCCTGTACCATAATTATCGGTTAAGCGGACAAGTTTTTGATAGCCTTCCTCAAATGTATCATATTTGAAAACTGTTAACACAGGTGATAGCTTTTCTTGTGAGAAGAAGTCTTTTTCGATATCTTCACAACCTTCAACAAGAAGTACTTTTGTATGTTCTGGTACAAAGATACCCGCATCTTTTGCAATCTTGGTTGCAGATTGAGCGACAATTTTACCATTGATAGAACGATAACCTTTTGCATTTAAAGGCCACATGTAGTGTTCTAATTTATCGCGATCTTCGCCTTTGACGAAATAACTTCCTAAACGTTCAAACTCTTTAATCATTTCATCATAGATTGAATGATGAATAATCACGGAGTTTTCACTTGAACATGAGGTTGCATAGTCAAAAGCCTTACTCATGATGATTTTACCAGCAGCATCTTTTACATCAGCGTCTTCAGCAACAATTTGAACAGAATTTCCTGGACCTACACCGTACGCAGGCCTACCAGAAGAATATGCTGCTTTAACCATTGCACCACCACCAGTAGCCAATACAACATCAACTTGATGCATGAGTTCATTGGTTAATTCAATTGATGGTTCTTCAATGATTTGAATTAAATCAAGAGGAGCACCCACTTTTTTTAAACCATCTCGCATAAAATCTACAGCCATTTTGGATGAGCGTTTTGCTTTTGGATGTGGTGCGAAAATCACAGCATTACGACCTTTCAAAATGGTTACAGCATTTGATGCTGGGGTTGCTGTGGGATTTGTTACAGGTGTCAGCGCTCCAACAACACCTACAGGTTTTGCATATTTTTTTATTTTTTTAATTTCATCAATTTCGATCAAACCAACGGATTTTGCACCTTTAATATCTTTTAATACACCTAATACTTTATTTTTATGTTTTAAAATCTTATCTGTAACATTACCCATACCCGTGTCTTCAACTGCGGCTTCAGCAAGCATCTTAATATTCTTATCATTATAAACTTCCCAACCGATGGCTAAGCAGACAAGATCAATTTGGTCTTGTGTGTAATTTTCTATTTGCTTTTGAGCAACTCTTGCTTTATTGATATATTCCGAGATGATTTTTACAGCGTCTTCCATATTAATACCTCCTTTATAAGAAAAGATTTAATGCATTCATGAACCAGAGTAAAATTGCGATGAATACTAGACTAATGAATGCAGCGATAAATAAATTTCTAAATAGTTTTTTCTTATCCACATACTCAGGTGAACTTGCAAGCGCAAGTGCTCCCATCGTTGAAAGTGGACTTACTGTGACGATATGTGAAGCAACAGCGATTGTAATCGTTAAAATTGCAGGTGAAACAACATTTCCAAGTTCATTTGAAAGACTTACTGTTGTTGGAATTAACGTTGGCATGACTACACCAACAGCCGAACTAAAAATGGACATGACCCCGGACAAAATTGCTAATATTGGAACAGCTGTGTGCTCGTTCATTAAATTTGCTAGAAATGTGGTTAATAAATCGACACCACCAAGTTCATCAGCAACAGAAATTAATACTGCTGTTCCACAAATCAACAATATAGTTGACCAAGGAACACTTAAAATTGCTAGGTTTTGATCAGCTGCTTTGAACAAAAGTAGAAGAGCTGATAAAGCAAAAGCAGCAAACCCAACGTTAACGCCTCCAACCATCACCCATATCACTAAGATTAATATGGTAATAAGGGTAAGGACTTGAATTTTGTCAAGTTTCGAAACTTTTCTAATTTCAATTCTTTCACCTTTTAGCTTAAGTCCACCTAGAACGATAAAGGTAAGCCCTGAAAACAAAGTCATAGCTAAAACATTATTAAAGTAAATGTGAAATCCTAAATCACCAACACCAGTAGATTTTGCAAGTTCAAGTGCCACGATTCCATTGGGAGCAAGTGGAGATAATCCACCAGCAATAGATCCAAGAATGATTAAAATACTCATCAATAAAATGGAAATATTTGCTTGAAAAGCAATAATTAAACCGATAGGTAATAACAATGCTGATGTTGAAATATTACCCGGTCCTAAAGAAGCAATAATAACCGCTAAGGAATAAAAGATAATGGGAATCAAAACTTTCTTTCCACCGCTATGATAAATCACTGTGTTTGATATTTTTTCTAGTGTTCCATTAAGTTTTGCAATACCAAAGAGAAGTGTGATACCAAAAGTGGTGAAAAAGAGTTTAAGAGGCCAATATCCAATGATTTGATCCATGGGTATACCGCCTAAATAGAAACCAATAAATAATGAAAAAACTAATGCGATAAGCCCAACATTGATGTTTTTCCAAAACCCGATGGCAATGGCAACAACAATGGCGATTAAAGAGATATAAGCAATCATGGATCAATTTACTCCTTCAGTACTATTTGTGAAAACTTTTCTTTTCAATGTCACGGACAGCAGTACGCGCTTTTTCAATATTTCGTGCACGCCAATCCTCTAAGTTTTGAGTAAACCCAGTATTCAAAAATGTTTTTGCCATTTCGACACCCATGATTGGAGCAATAACCCATCCGCCCATGCATAACACATTAGCATCATTGATTGCTCGACATTTTTCAGCAGCATACACAGATTCACATGCTGCAGCATGGACACCCTCGTGTTTGTTTGCAACAATCGACATTCCCATGCCTGTTCCACAAATCAAAATACCACGATCAAATTCTTTGTTTTGCAATCTTTTCGCACCATTTTCAGCAACTTCAAAAAATGGAAGTGGTACATTTTCATCTGTTGTACCAACATCTGTTACATCATAATTGTTTTCAATTAAATAAGCTTTTACAGCCTCTTTGAGAGAAAAACCTGATTTGTCTGAACCAATAAATAATTTTTCCATAAATTTTTCTCCTTTGATTATTCTTTTCTTGCAATAACACGTTTGCAAGCTTCAACGATATTTTTAGCTTTTAAACCAAATTTTTCCATTAAGAAATCCTTTTTACCAACTTCTCCAAAATGATCCATGACTCCAACGCGTTCCATCACAGTTGGATAATTTTCAACTAATACTTCGGCAACTGCACTACCTAAACCGTTAATAATGTTATGATTTTCAGCAGTCACGACAGCCTTTGTCTTTTTAGCTTCTTTGATAATCGCTTCTTTATCAATTGGCTTAATCGTGTGAATATTAATTACACTTGCTGAAATACCTTGTTCAGCTAATATTTTTTGAGCATCGAGAGCTTCTTTAACCATAATGCCAGTTGCAAATATTGAAACATCATTGCCTTCAATGATTGGAGTGGCTTTCCCAAGCTCAAATTTTTGATCATCTGCAAAGATTGGATCAAATTCTTGACGCAATAAACGAATATAAACTGGTCCATTATGTTCAATAATTTGTGGGAACATAGCAGCAAGTTGAACACCATCAACAGGTTCGAAAACTGTCATGGTTGGTAAATTTCGCATTAATCCTACATCCTCTAGAGACATATGTGTTCCACCATTGAGTTGGGCCATAATGCCTGGATCAGAACCAACCATCTTAACATTAAGTTGTGCGTATGCAACAGATAAAGTGACTTGATCAAATACACGACGTGTTGCAAATGGTGTGAATGTATGCGTAAATGGAATTTTGCCCATGTTTGCTAATCCTGAAGCGACACCAATCATGTTTGCTTCAGCAACGCCAACGTTGATGGCGCGATTCGGATATTTTTCAAAGAATGGTGTGGTCTTAGAAGCTTTCATTAAGTCAGCTTCAACAATCACTAAATTTTCATATTTTTCTGCATATTTTAATAATAAATCGACATAAATATCTCTTAATTGTCTATTTTTGAGTTCCATATGATTAACCTAACCTTTCAATAGCTTTTTCAGCCATTTCTTTTGTTACAGGTAAATTATGCGATCCAACAGTTCCTTCGCAGAAGTCAGCACCCTTACCTTTAATCGTATTACATATAATCATGGATGGTTTACCTTTTATTGCTTTTGCTTTATTGATTGCATCAATAATGGCTATGACGTCATGACCATCAATGACTTGAACATGCCAATTAAATGCTTCCCATTTTTTATCGAGTGGACTAACTTCGTTAATATTATGAACATCACCATCAATCTGCATCTTATTATAGTCAGTAAACGCAATTAAATGATCAAGTTTACGATTACCTGCAAACATAGCCGCTTCCCAAATTTGGCCTTCTTGTGATTCACCATCCCCAATAATTGCATAAACTTTAAAAGGTGACTGATCAAGTTGAGCGGCAGTAGCCATGCCAACAGCTGCAGAGAAACCTTGACCTAATGATCCTGTAGTCATATCCACACCAATTGTTTTATTCTTATCAGTATGTGACGGTAAATCTGTATTGGGTTGATTCAATGTATCTAATAATTCAATTGGAAAATAGCCTTTTGATGCAAGTGTTGCATAGACTGCTGGACCGCCATGTCCCTTTGATAATACAAAACGATCCCGATTTGGCATTTTGGGGTTTTTAGGATCAATATTCATTTGATCATAATAAAGAACAGTAAGTATATCAACGATTGATAAACTACCACCCACATGTCCTACTCCAAGCGTTGCGATACTTTGAAGAGTTAATTTTCTGATTTCTTTTGCTTTTTCTTCTAAAAATTGTTTTTTATCCATTTTATCCTCCTAATATTTGACGATTTCTAATGATAGAAAGTCTGCTAATATACTTAATTCTACACTGACGTCGCCATATAAAACAGCGAAATGCGGTTCCCAACCCTCTTTGATCATATTCGTAATCATAGGTTTTACGGGGTTTGATACTTTTACAACCATCGATGTTCCTAAAAATTGTTTAGGCTTATCTAAAATCTCTCCTTGGGCAATGAAAAATCTAAATGTACCATTTGGTTTTCTACCAATTCTAAAGATGGTTGCTTTTTCACTTGGTCTTAGTCCAAATTCCATGGTAGGCCCTATCTTGCGATTTGGATGGACCCCAGTTAATGCACCAGTATCCACTCGAGCGAGTGAACAAGCAGAAGTACCACAATGCCAGAAAGTAATGGTATTCTCATCTTCATCAAGTGATACAGGATCTCCAAGGTATGTTGGTGTGTTTGTAAGTTGTTGTCCAATATACATGGATAAAGCACCATAGGCATCTGTTTCACATGCAGCTGCAATATTTTGATCATTTAGCATTCCTAAGACACCACACACTGGCGTTCCATAATCAGTGAAGAAGTCTGGCCAACAGCGTGAAGCAATTGCATGAATATTGTTTTTTTCAATGTAATCTTTATAAACCTTATATAACTTCACAAAATCTTGTCTATTTTGACTAGGTGTTTCATCAAGGTTCTTCATTTTTTGATGAGCTTCTTCATTTTCTTTTTGAGCAGAGGATACATCCATATTTTTAGCAATGTTTGTGAGTTCTCTTGACTCAATAGCTAAGAGGTTCACACCAAATACGGATGCCATTTCTAAATCAAGAGCACGTCCAAATCCAAAGCCTTGAGGTGTGTGACCAATCATTAATAAATTCACATTTTTTAATTGATGTCTTAGTTTTGCTGCAACAACGACTTGTTTTAATTTGGTTTGAATTTCCGTTTCTTGTGGGAAACCATACATATATTGCAAGGGGATTGTTTTCATTGCTTTATATGCATAACCAGCAGAGAATGCACCTGTTAGTGAATTTAAACGTAATCTCCCTCCATCGATAACGGGTTCTCTTAATGTCCAAAGAAGAACTGGTGCATCAAAAGTCTTAAAAACTTCAGTTCCAAAAGCAGAATTTGCAAATGTAACATTTTGTAAAATAATAAGATCAGGACTTTTACCTTTCAAAAATGCTTTTAGTAAATCCAATGATAACAACATTTCACTTGGAACAATTGCATCTTTTTCAATCGATGTAATCAATTCAATAGAATCTTTAAATGCTTTTTCTGCAGATTCTAAATGGAACGTGGGTACGCCAATTGGGACGTACAATATTTCAAATTTTTTCATATTTTCTCCGATCGATTAAATTGTTTGGTTAATTAGAATACGCTCTTTTCTCTTTCTAACTAAACAAATAATTTAATCAACAACAGTGAGGTGCTACTCAATGAAGTAGCACCTTGTTGATGATTGTTTTTTACTTACTTATTAAGGAGCAACATTTTTTAATGCAGTTTCTAAATCAGCAAGTAATTGTGCAGCAGTTTTCGTTTGATTTGGGTTTGCAAGATCTTCAACGAATTGGTTGATGATTGGATACATACCAGGAATCATCACTTGATCTAGCCAGTCTTGAACATATTTTTGGTCAGTTGCAGCAATTTCACTTAGGAATACATCGTATTGTTCTTGGTAAATACCATAGTCTACTTCAGCACCTAATCTTGGAGTAAGATAAGGAACACCACTAGTATATGCATCGTGTTGTTCAGCTTCTGCCATCCATTCAATAAATTCTTTAGCTGCTTTTTCAGCACCACTGTTTGCAAATGCTGCAAGTGATTTACCACCAAGAATTGTTGCGCGGTTTGTGCCTTGAGGCATTGGAACGACTGTCCAGTTAAATGTAAGATTTTGATATCCAGAAACGTTCCAGTTACCTGACATATGGAATCCATAAGAACCAGTTCTAAATAAATTAGCTGAATTCTTTGTAACGTATGTTTGGTCACCCAAGAAACCTTCTTCGTAGAATCTCATCATCATTTCAGCAACTTGCACAGCTTGTGCTGATTTAAGATTGCTTGTTGTGTATGGAGTACTCCATAGTTCAATACCATGTTGATAGAATAATGGCATTGTACGATGTCCTTGGTGATCAAATACACCAGGAGCAACAACGTCTTATTTACCTTTAAGTTTGTTCATTTCAGTTTCGAATTCAGCCCATGTCCAAACGTCATTAACAGTTGGAAGATTAACACCATACTTAGAAGTTAAGTCAGTATTAACAAATAATCCGTTTGCTGTAATGTCCATTGGTAATGAAATAACATCGCCATCTTCATTAAAGAATAGGTTTGTGAATTTCGAATCATCATAAACGCCTTCAAGACTTAAAATTTGTTCTTTGAAGTTGTTCAAGTGTCCTTCAGTTACACGTGCTAATGCAGGCGCTTCGCCACCACTAATCATTGTAGCCAGACGAGTTTCATAGTCATTGTAAGGAATACTTACTAATTCGATTGTAACGCCTGTTTCATCAAAATACTCGTCAAGTAATTCTTGCATTACTTCACCTTCTGTGCCATCGCTCCACCATAACATTTGGAGTTCAGTCACTTTTTCTTGACAGCCAAATAGCACGAATACTAATGCGACTGCAAAGAGTAATCCTAATACTTTTTTCATATTTTCCTCCTATTTTTTATAAAATATCTGTGAATTTCACAGTTTTTACCCTTTCATACCTGATTCCACAGTTCCTTGGACAAATTGTTTTTGGAAGATGACAAAGATAATTAACATTGGAATCATCGAAATTGCTGATATGGCAAGTACGGAAGTATAATCTGTTCCGAATTCACCCGTTAAATTAGCGATTGCAAGCTGTAATGTATATTTTTTAGGGTCATTAATGGCAATGAGTGGCCACACATAATCATTCCATCGCCACATGAATGAAAATATTGCAAGTGTAGCGATTGCCGGTTTAGCGTTAGGTAAGATGATGCTATAGAATATTCTCCATTCAGATGCGCCATCAATTCTTGCGGATTGGATAATTTCATCAGGGATGGTTAATAAGTACTGACGCATCAGAAAGATTCCAGTAGGTGTTGCTGCAGGTGGAATAATTAAAGCCCACAATGAATTATAAAGCCCAAAAGTTTTTAAAACTTGGAATATTGGTACCATGATAATTTCAAGAGGCAACATGATGGTTGATAAAATAATCAACATGATGACTGTATCACCTTTAAACTTGAATTTAGCTAATGCATAACCAGACATTGAATTGATGACAACCGCTAAAATGGTTGAAGTAATCGCAACAATGAACGAGTTAAAGATGTATCTTGCAAAATTACCACGCGATAATGCATTGGTGTAATTTAGCAGTGTCCAATTTCTTGGAAAGAAAGTTGGATTCGTTGAGAATAGTTCATTCATTGGTTTAAATGAAGAAGCGATAATGTAGATGACCGGGACTAAGAATATAATGACTAAAACCCCAGCAATCGTGTGAATCATTAAGGTATTCTTTTTCATTTATTTTCACCTCGCTTTGAGGAGAAGAAATTAAATGCAGTAAAAGCAGTAACAATAAGTAACATGATGACAGACATTGCACTGGCTAGTCCAACATTATATCTTTGGAAAGCTGTCTCATAAATATGCTGGACAGTAAATTCTGTGGCATCAAACGGTCCACCACCTGTTAATGTGACAACGAGTGGATAAATCTTAAAGACTTCCATAGTAACTAAGATAAAGACCATAAGTCTTGCTGCTTTTAAGGATGGATAAGTAATAAAGAAGAATTTTTGAACTTTATTTGCCCCATCCATTTCAGCAGCTTCATATAATGATTCAGGAATTGAAAGTAATGCTGCAACGAAAATAATCATGTAATAACCCGTTCTAGACCATACCATCGCAAACACAACAGACCACCATGCAAATGTTGGATTAATGAGTGTTTGAATGGGATTGAGACCTAATGCTTTGAGTGTAACATTAAATAATCCGAAATCTTGACTTAAAATCCATTGCCATATAATCCCAACAACAACTGCAGATATCATAACTGGCCAATAATATATAGATCTAAAGAATCCTTTTGCCTTAAGTGGTTGAACTAAAAGTGTTGCAATCAGCAATGAGGTTGTGAATAGTATTGGCACAGTCACAGCTACTAACTTAATTGTGTTCCACATTGCGGCTTTAAACTCAGCATTTGTTAACAAATTTTTATAATTTGCGAATCCGATGAAATCAGGAGTACCAAACGTAAATAAAGACATGTCGGTAAATGAATAATAAATACCAATAAGGGCTGGCAATATGATGAAAATTGAAAAGATGAGAATATTTGGGGCTAAAAATAGATAGGGGACGATACGTTGTTTTAGTAAGTATGTCCGATAAGATTGTTTATTAGTCGTCATATTACACTCCTTCATACATGATATTTTCGAGTAATATCTTCAAATAGTTTTGCAAAACTTGATTCCTTGCGATAAAAGACAGGTGGATATCCAATGGGGCATAAAATAGTCATTGTTTGACCGCCTTGATATGGTTTTCCGCTCCATAAATGAATCCATTCATCTTGGGGTAGATACAATTCTTGAGCTCTTTGATTCGGTTGAATAACAGGTTTTATATAAATATCTGGTCCAAAGAGATATTCATATTGGAGGTCATATGTTTTTTCATCATGTTCATAGTGCATAAATAACGGTCTTTGAATGGGATATCCTTTATGGACTGCTTCATCATATAGATAATGAATGTAAGGCTTTAAATCGACACGAATATTGGTCATTCTAGCCATTAATTGAAGAGTGTCATCGTCATTATAAAACTGAAAATTTTGTGCAGGACGATTACCCTCATGTGAGCGCATATATGAAGTAAATACATTCATTTCTAACCAACGATCAAACAATTCTTTTGTTCGAATATTGCCATGCAAACTTGTATATCCGCCAATATCGCTATGTGTAAATGGATTTCCTATGATACCGGTTGATAACGCAGATGGAATAACGGATGCAATCCCATCGTGAGTTTCCCAATTGACGCTTTGATCTCCGGCCCACAGTGATGTTGCATAATGTTGTGAACCGTGAGCTCCAGCACGCATGAAGTAGAAAACTTCACCGAGTTTTTTGGATTCCTTGACAGCTTCATAATTACATTTTGCCCATAAAACCGGCCATTCATTGTGCATTAGTTTTGCATCTACGCCATTATGAAGAACACAATCAACAGGAAGATATTCTCCAAAATCTGCCATCCAACCTTTAATTCCTAAATCGATTAAATTTGTTTTGATGACATTTTTATACCAATCAAATGCTTCAGGATTGGTTAAATCGACAATGCCACAATAGAATTCACCAAAATCCTCTTTATAGACTTCACCACTTTTAGTAAGTGCGAGATAATGATGAGACTTCGCTTCATTATATAAAGACTCATTTTCTAATAAAAATGGACATATGTAAGTTAAGAAAGCTACATTTTCTTTTTCTAACTTTTTAATTTCTTCCCTTAAATTGGGATAAATAGTTTCATTTAATTTCCAATTCCAATAAAGTCGTTTTCCAAAAGAAGTATAATTGTGTCCAGCCCAATCCTGAGCCCAAATGCCTGATACTTTAACGCCGGCAGATTGAGACTGTCTTAAATAAGTTAACACTTGTTCTAATCCACCTTGAACACCAATAACCATGCCATCTAAAAGATATTCTGGAAGTCGAGGTGGTCGTTTTGTGTAGTCTGTAAGATCAGTAACTAAATCTAAATAGTTTTCTTTGAAATTAAGGACTAATTGTTTGGGGATTTCCCAAAAGAATAATTCATGAAAATTATCGTGTTTAAAATTAAATTCTGCATAAGCGAATGAATCAACATGAAGCCAGTATTTACGGGTTGAGACAAATGTGGGTTCTGGGTAATAAGTTGTATAGTAATCTCCACCCGCTTTATCATTTAAATCCGCATAGAAAGTTGTTAAAGTTTTTTTATCACGACCTACACCAGGTTCCGAAGTCCAAAGTGGGAAATTTCTCTTTCTTAAGTTGAAATACGAAGCTTGTTCACCACAACCATATACTTTTTCATCTTTAGTAGCGAAAATCCGCATCCAAAATCGATTAAAAGGTTGATTGGCATTAAAATTAATAATCAATCTCTCGTCTTTTTCCACGCAATCTAAAATTAATTCAATTTCTTGATTAAAAAATATTATTTGTTGTTGATCAATTTTAAATGATGTGAGGGGAATTCTTGATTCAATATAATCATCAAACTTATAATTACCGCGATATGACTCAATATTTTCTATCCCAGAACCTAAAAAGAAAGCAGGCTTATCTTTTGTATGTTTTATAATGATTTGATTTTTGTAATGGATTTCAATACCATTTTGTATTGTATGAAAAGTAATCATGATAACCTCTTTAATATTTAATTTCTATATTGTTTCCGACTATCCCCACATGAGCGCCTAAATCAATAAATTTTTGATGTTCCTGATGAACGAGAATCCATTTGTTTGTTTTAAACAGCAAAATATCTTCTTCTTGATGATTTTGTTTGTTTAAAATGAATTTCATATTAGTTCCAAAAGGAAGTAATACACCACATTTGAATCCTTCATCGCTTACTTTACATGGTGAGAAGTGTAGTGTTTGTGGAAAGATCTCAATAACCGAGCGTTTTGGAACATAAAATATTTCAACTTGATCACTTGAAAATTGAGAGTTTCTTATATCCTCGACTCGACCTAACATTAAAACTAAAGGAGTTAGGGCAACATTGATTTCAGAAGATTTATGGTACTCCAATGCATTTAGTTTTGAGTTGTTTCCATTAACGTAACCGTATTGAACAGTCATTTCTCCGAAAACATTTGAAATTGCTGTATGAGATTTAATGTTAACTTCTAGATTTGGATCATGTGCAACATAATTGTTTTCAGTTTTAGGGATGATGGTGTGATTTTCTAGATAGTTAAAAACATCTTGAAAATCATTTGGATTCAACACTTTCCCATAACGTGAAAATTTAGAATTTTGGATAGATAGTATGTTATAATTTGGATTTTTTTCTTGAAGTTGATTAATCATCATTTTAACCTTTATAATGTAAACGCTTTCTGTAGTTTTGTAAAAAAATAGAGGCAAACACAAGTTGTCTCTTATATAATGAGAGTTAAAAATCTAAAAAAATGATTTTTATAGAATTCTCAAAGGTCTCTTCTCCATGATTAAATTGAATTTAATTAACAATACACTTGTATTTTATCATTACAAATCCTTAATTTCAAGGCTAAAATCATATTTTTATACGTAAATATATATCTTTTTAACATATTTGTTTACTACTAATCATATTTTCACAAATACAACCTTTTCTTATTTTTAGTTTTACTCCATCTGACATTGGATTTAAACAATCAACTACCGTTTTACTTGATAAACAGGCATTATTTCATTCACATTTTTCACATTATTGAATTACTTCAAAGTTGTCATTGTTTTAAGTATCACTTTGATTTAAAATAGATATGTTAAACTAGAAATACTGTATTAAATTACAGAGTAAAATCTCGAGGTGTACTATGAGTCCATTAACTAAAATGAATCAATCAAATTTAGATTATGTTGAGTCTTTACTAGACAAAGCGCTTGATGCTGAACAAAAAAATACCGATGAAGCACTAAAACTGGCAACTGAAGCACTTGAACTATCAAAGAAGTATTCATTCAAAAAACAAGAGGCTAGAAGTTATGTGCGTATTGGTAGATGTCACTGGATTAATGGTAACTATAATGAAGCAATTGAATTTTTAAGTGAAGGTTTAGCAATTACAGATAATATTAATGATTCTTATGCAAAAGCTGACGCTTTGATTGGACTTGGAAATGTTTATGTTACGATTGGACTACTTGATCAAGCGATCACTCACTATAATAACTCGCTATCGATTGTCCAAAATCACGGATATGGTGAATTAGAGTCTAAAATTTTTAATAATATTGGGACACTTCATGAAGATTTGAAAAATTATCCTTTAGCATTAGAGTTTTATCAAAAGAGTTTAGATAAAACCATTGAAATGGCTGATGGGTATGGGACATCCATTGCGAATTTGAATATTGGGAATGTTTATTTTAGTTTGAATGAGTTAGATAAATCTGAAAAATACATACTTGATGCAATTCAATACGGTAAAGAAAATCAAAGAACACTTTTACTTGCTCATAGTTACTATTCACTTGGAAAACTCTATAAAGAAAGAAAGGATTTCAAACAGAGTATTGAGTATTTACTTCTTGGCAACGAAAAAGCAATTGAGAGTAAAGACTCATACATATTATTTAGAATTTACATTGAACATGCATCAACATGTGAATTAGTGAACAATCGTGAGAATGCAGAAAAATATTTACATAAAGCTTTAGAATTATCAAAGCAAATCGGAATGGATGAATTGATGCCTCGAATTCACGAAAGTATGGCACAATTTTATGAAAAAAATAATCAACATGATTTAGCCTACAAACATTATCAAGCCTTTTTCGAAGCTAGTAAGATTGTCGAAGAAAATC
This sequence comes from Acholeplasmataceae bacterium UBA6181, assembly GCA_002422135.1. Lineage (GTDB taxonomy): Bacteria > Bacillota_I > Bacilli_A > Acholeplasmatales > Acholeplasmataceae > UBA6181. Next base: position 18,327 of record DITP01000023.1, on the reverse strand, counting down.
GACGAATTGAACGGATAAAAAGTGTCGAATATCAATCAAAGCTAACCGCATCACTCGAAGAAACAAAAATATATCGTCAATTATCGAATGAACTCAGAAGAAGTTATCAACAAATGCACGTCTTAAGTAACATTGGACAAGCGATGACATCGACACATGAGTTGTCTGATATTTTTGAACAACTCTATGAAAATGTTAATCTATTAATGAATGCCGAAAGCTTAGGTGTTGGATTATATATTCCAGAAGCCAATGCATTACGATTTGATCTTTTTATTGAAAAAGGTCAAGCACTCGATCCATTTGATTTGTCTTTAGATAATAAGAAGAGCTGGAGCGTTTTTAGTTTTTTAAATCGACAAACTATTAAGATCAATGATATCGAAAAAGAATATCATAAATATATTGAAGGATTCGCCGCAACTCGTGGACATTTAAATTATTCAGCAATGTATGCTCCATTAACCGTTGAAGGTGAAGGCATTGGTGTATTTAGTATTCAAGCTAAAGAGAAAAATGCTTATTCAGACAATGATAAAGACTTATTACAAACATTAGCATCTTATCTTGCAATTGCTATAAGAAATATTATGAAAACTGCTGAACTTGCAAAATTAAACGATAAACTTAAGATTTTATCTGAAAAAGATGGATTGACAGGCGTTGCCAATCGAAGACTTTATGATGAAATGTTTCCAAAAATGTGGAATCGATGCATCGATTCAGACTACCCATTAACTTTAATAATTGTGGATATTGATAATTTTAAAGATTTTAATGATCATTATGGCCATATGACAGGTGATGAAGTGATTAAAAAGGTTGCTTCATTATTATCTGATGGAAGAAGAGATGAAGAAGATTTTGTGGCACGTTATGGTGGAGATGAGTTTATTATGTTACTTCCTAAATGTGATTTAGATGAAGCAAATAGCTTAGCAAAAAAACTTCAACAAGATTTACATTCCATTAATGAGACATTTAACATTAAGAAAGAAGTCACGATTTCAATAGGTATTGCAACTACGAAACCTAATTCTCACAGAGCGATTGATAATTTTGTTAGCCTTGCAGATTTGCAACTTTATGCAAGTAAAGAAAGTGGAAAGAATAAGATTTCATCGACTATTTATAAATAATTGAAGTTTGTTTATAAATTTTTAAAGCATTTATGAACTTAGAGAACCCATCATATAAAGATGGGTTTTTATTTAATAACAATCATAGAGATGAGAGAATTTGTCATGGTATAATATAATAAATTTAGATACGAGGATGATTTTAAATGAACAACTTGTTTCGAGTCAATGCATTTACTTATGAAAATAAAGGTGGAAATAAAGCTGGTGTCTATATTGATGCTGATTTATTATCTAAAGAAGAAATGCAATTAATCGCGAATAACTTAGGATATAGTGAGACAGCATTTGTAATGAAAAGCGACATTGCCGATTTTAAGGTTCGGTTCTTTACACCATTAAATGAAGTTGATTTATGTGGACATGCGACGATTGCTACATTCCATGTTTTAAAAACATTAGGACTGGTTCATATTGGATTTTACACACAAGAAACAAAAGCAGGTATTTTGAAATTGAATATCTTAGAAAATACAATCTATATGCAACAAAAACGACCAATTTATGACTTATTTATTGATAAAAATGAATTAATAAAATGCTTTAAACAAATCGAATTTCATGAATCATATAAATCTATGATTGTGTCAACTGGTCTTAAAGAGATTTTTGTTCCCGTAAAGAATCGAAAGATACTTGATCAAATTATTCCAAATTATGATGCCATTAAAGAAGTTTCTAAAAAATATGAAGTAATTGGTATTCACGTGTTTTCACTTGATGAAGATATAGATGCCTATGGAAGAAACTTTGCTCCAATCGTCGGAATTAATGAAGAAAGTGCAACAGGGACATCGAATGGTGGTTTAGCGTGTTATATATTTAAATATCATCAAAAGAAAAGTCAATACATTTTAAGACAAGGATATAGTTTGGGCTTACCTTCAGAAATTAAAGTATCACTTTCATTAAGCAATGATCAAATTGATGAAGTGTGGGTTGGTGGACAAGCAAATATTATATAAAAATTAAGATAAGGGGGATGTTCGTGTTTTTCGAACATTAAATCCATGTTAACAATCAAAGAACTTAAATTAAAATTAGAAACAGGACAAGTCACAAGTTTAGATTTGGTTAATGAGGTATTGAGTAACCATGAAAAATGGATAGATAAAAATGCGATTGCATCGATTAATCCCCAAGTTTTTGACATTGCTAATCATCTTGATGAAGAACGTAAAAATGGACATTTACGCGGACCACTTCATGGTATTCCTATCGTGATTAAAGATAATATTTTATATCAAGATGGGACAATTACATCATGTAATTCTTACGCCTTTCATGATTTTTATCCGCCTTTTAGTGCATCAATCACTAAAATGCTTGAAGAAGCAGGGGCAATCATTCTAGGTAAAGCAAATTTGTCAGAATTCGCATATTTCATGAGTGACGACCATATGCCTTCTGGATATGGATCCATGCATGGACAAGTAAAACATCCATTTGATGAAAAAATCGACCCTTTAGGATCATCAACTGGAAGTGCTGTTGCTGTAAAACTTGGTATAGTTCCGGGAGCAATCGGAACCGAAACCAATGGGTCTTTAATGGCACCAGCTTATCAAACTCAAATCGTATCTTATAAACCAACATTTGGTTATGTTTCTAAATATGGGATTATTCCAATTTCTCCAACTCAAGATACCGCAGGACCTATGGCTCAAACAGTTTATGATTGCGCAATGATTATGGACGCGATATTTAAAGAGGATAAACTGGATAAAGACACACGACATATTAGTCGTTCAAAATCCTTTGTTGAAACTTTAGAAAAGGATATTTTAAAGGGGAATGTCGGACTTCTAAAATTATCAAATCATCTATACAGTCCTGAAGATGAAGAAGTTTATCAAAAGGCTAAAGTAAAGCTTACCAAACTTGGTTATCAAGTTAAAGAACTTGTCATTGAACATCCAAAACTAGATAATCAAGCAACACTAATCATTGAGTTTAAGCATGCGATGAACCAATTTTTGTCAGAAGTAAAAGGTTATACACCACATCATTCATTAACCGACATCATTCATTTTAATCAAATGAATAAAGAGAGATGTTTAAAACATGGACAAACCATTTTAGAAAGTTCTGACCAAACCGATGGAGATTTAAATAGCCAGACTTATTTAGAATTAAGAAAAGACTTACTAAATGAAGCACGCGTGTTTGAAGATTTAATGAAAGAACATGACTTAATATCGATTGCTGCTCCTATATGGATGGGTTTTGCACCTATTTATGGGAATCCATCAGTGTGCATCCCTGAAGGCATTTATAAGGGTGTACCAAAAGCTATGGTGTTTGTGGGTAGAAAGTTTGATGACCATCGATTGCTTAAACTTACACACATCTATCAAATGAATTAATAAAAAAAGCTCTTCAATAAAATGAGGAGCTTTTATATCATAATCGATGTTATTGAGATTTATATTTAAGAATTAACGATGAAATCAACGCACCAAAGAAAGCGCCCAGGGCAACAAATGACATGATGAGATAACCAAGTCTACCCCAATCTTGAGATAATAAACCTAGGACTGCAAATATAATGGTGACAATGATTAAGATAATTGGAACTATGAAAAGAAACTTTTTACTCTTTTTAATAAGAAGCCAAGTAAGTAAATAAGAAATTAAACTTGCAACAATAATTAATGCTGAAAGTGGTAATATCGTCTGTAATGCAGTATTAACTATCATACACGTCCTCCTGGAATTTATATATTGGTATATCTTTAATTACGGATAGTATAATATTTCTCTAGCTATAAAGCACTTAATTTGATTTATAGAAAAAAAAGGACAAAACTCCATAAGAGTTTTGTCCTTTATTATAAATGTTTTATTTATTAAGGTTATACCAAGCAGAAATCTCTTTTCCTGGCATAGGTTTTGAGTAGAAGAAGCCTTGTGCAAAGTCACAACCTTTAGAGGTTATTAAATCAGCAATTTCTTTTGTTTCTACACCTTCAATAACGACTTTATAACCTAAATCTTTTGATAGTTGAATGGTTGATTCAACAATTGTAAGCATGGATGGATCGTTCATGATATTTTGAATGAAAAACCGATCGATTTTAATGAAATGTATTGGGGATTGAGTAAGATATGCCAACGATGAATATACAGAACCAAAATCATCTAAAGAGATTTTTATACCCTGATCAACAAAACTTTGTAAAGCTTTCCGACTTTCATTTGGATTAATCATTAAGGTTGACTCGGTAAGTTCAAATTCAATCAAATGAGTAGGCACTTTGGATTCCTTGATAATATTCATTGAACGTTCATAAAATTTTGGATCATAAAGATTTTTTGCAGATATATTAATTGATATTGGAAGATTATATCCTTGTTCCATCATTTCTTTACATTTGATGAGGGCATTTTTTAAAACCCAATCAGTGAATACATGGATTAATTTTGTTTCCTCAATAAGTGGAACAAAAACATCAGGTGGGATGTTACCTCTTGTCGGATGAATCCATCGTGTGAGTGCTTCGAATCCAAAAGGTTTTTGAGTATGTAGATCAATTTTTGGTTGAAATACTAAAAAAGTTTCTTCGCTTAAAAGTGCTTCATTGAAAGATGCCAACAAGTCATATTCAGATCGGCGTCTATACTTTTCTTTATCGCCAATGACATAAAGTAAATTATTGATTTGAGCATATCGAGCTGAAACATCGGAATCTTCAAAAACTGACATATTCTTACATTCACCAAACGAATGACAAGTCGATGCACCAATCGAAAAATCAACATAAAGCGGAACTCCCTTGATTTGTTTAGTGTCTAATATAATATCAATCACTCTTTTTACATCAGCTTCTAATTCATTAAGCGGTGACATGATCCAAAGTTTATTGCTATCTGATTGGATGATATATGATCTGTCTGGTAACCCACGTTTTAAATCAATGTAGATTTGGTGAACCAAACCGTGGTAAATTTTAACACCAAGAATATCTATGATGTTATGGTGATTATTAATTAAAACTGTAATAATGGAATAAGTTGAAAAGTCGAGAGATTCGTATACTTTTTTTAAATAATTTGTATTTGGAACGAACGTTTCTTGATTTATTGACATCAAGTTTTCAATATGTAATGCATCTTTTCTTAAACGATTTGATGCATATCCAATAATAAACCCTACAATAACAAATATCAACATACGATAAAGCCAATTTATCGGATCTTGCATTTCATTTGTCAGCGTATCAATGGGCATAAGTGGCCCAAGAAGGATTGCCGCAATAAAAGCAGTGCCGATACCAATATATGGCCCATAGAAAATACCAGCTAGGATAATTGGAATATACATTGAATGTGAATAAACAAATTTAATGCCACCTGTTGAGTAAACTAAGAAATAGATTAACGGCATTAAAGCAATAATAAGAAAAAAGATGTAGGGGTTCTTCTTGATGGCAATCCAATCATTGATAATGAATTTTAGATTTTTACGATCTTTACTTATTTTCATGAAGATACCTCAAATTGATTATTTTTTAGGTTCTTTGATAAATTCAGTTTACATCAAAATGATGATTAATGCATCATAAATATTTCATTTCAGTATGAATTAAAATTGACTATGATGACGGATGGTCCACATGGTTTAAGAAAGCAATTACTTAAATGAGAACACATCGGTTTATCTCAAAGTGTAAAAGCAACATGTTATCCAACAGCTAGTTTACTTGCAAGTACATGGGATGAAGATTTAATTAAAGGATTAGGAATTCATCTCGGATTAGAATGTCTAAGTTAAAATGTTTCAGTATTATTAGAACAGGGAGTTAATATTAAAAGAAGCCCATTATGCGGAAGAAATTTTGAGTATTTTTAGGGAAGATCCGATACTTTCTGGAAAAATGGCAGCTGCTTAGATAAAAGGGATTCAAAGTCAAGGTGTTGGAGCTTCATTGAAACACTATCTTATCAATAATCAAGAATCACATCGAATGATGGTTGATGCAATTATCGATGAAGCGGTAAACATATCAAAAGATGCTGATGTCATTGTTATCATGGCAGGGCTCACTGAAAGCTTTGAGTCTGAGGGTTTTAATCGATAGCATCTCAATATTCCCAAAAATCAAGAATCGCTTATTCATGCGATTTCTAGCACATATAAAAATGTTATCGTTGTTTTATCGAATGGTGCACAAATCCTCATGGCTTGGAAAGATAAAGTTCTTGGCATTGTAGAAGGATATTTAAATGGACAAGCATCCGGATTAGCACTTATGGATATATTGATGTGTGACATCAATCCCTCCGGAAAACTTGCAGAAACCTTTCCGAATTATCTTGACGAAATTCCACGAATTCAAAAAATAAAACCCTATCATTTAAATTCTACGATAGGTAAAATTAAACATATAATGATTGGTAAAATGCTCTACAAAATGGTCAGAAAAGAATATGGTAGTATTGCTGGAGATCAACCAACCCAAGCCATGATTGAGATGCTTGAAGCTTCGGTTAATGAAATGCCATTAAGGTCTTTAGTTTTGTTTAGTGATGGGAAGTTGTCAAAAAAACGAGCTTTTGGAATAATTGATCTCATGCATCATGATTTTTTAAGAGGTATATTAAAACTCATCAAAGGTTAATGTATTTAAAAGGTTGAAAAATAAATGAAATGGTATGATGAAATGAGAAGGGAGTAGATGGTATGTTTAGCAAATCAGTCATTCAAAAACATTGGTATGAGTATGCATCATTTGACATTGCTATACTTTTTTATGTTTTTCAATTCTATTTTTATGTTCAACTCTTTGGTCATCCTGTGCATCAAACATTATCACTCTTTTTTGTACTATATTTTCTTTTGACACCCGTGTTATTATTTTTTACAAAAAACTATCAAGAAAATAGTCCCGGATCAAGACTATATATCGATTTATATTATGTGATCAGTTTGCCGATGCTATTGACATCACGAGTCATTTATTCAACACTAAATTCTATACAATGGCCAGCTCTTTTTATCCCAATTTTTCTCGTGATATTAATCCTATATCGCTCATGGATTCATCAAAAGGGGCAACAATTAAAAAAGTACATCATCGTATTTAGAATACTCGCAATCATATTAAATATTGCTTCACTAATAGGTTTATTTGTTCATATGATGTTTTATCAAGGTTCGATCTAAACCAGTTTGGAGGATAAATCATGTGTGGAAGATTTACATTAGTCGTTACTTATGAAGAGTTGCTTGAAATACTTGATAAAAACTATGATATCAAGTCATTTAATGGAAAGGTTGAGTTGCCAAGATATAATATTGCTCCAACTCAAAATATCATTTCAATCATTCATGACGGCACGCAATATCGGGCAGGTTATTTAAAATAGGGACTTGTTCCTTCATTTGCAAAAGATGAAAAAATCGGTATAAAAATGATCAATGCAAAAGCAGAAACACTACTCGAAAAGCCCCCATTTTCAAAACTTATTGAATCTAAAAGATGTGTCATACTTGCCGATAGCTTCTATGAGTGGAAAAGATTAGATAATCAAAAAATACCCTATCGAATTTCTATAAAAAATCAAAAAGTATTTTCAATAGCAGGGTTAAGAAGTGCGTATCAAAAGCCTGATGGTTCAATACTTCATACTGTAGCAATCATCACAACACAAGCCAATCCTTTTATGCAAGAAATTCATGAGCGTATGCCTGTCATTTTAACAAAAGAAACAGAGAAAATATGGCTTAATTTAAATAATAAGGACATATCTCAGATTTTAAGTTGCCTTAATCCTTATGATAATCAGCAAATGAGTTCATATAAAGTTTCTTCCTATGTTAACTCAAGTCTTCATGATGACGAAAACTGTATAAAACGTGTATAATTAAGATAGAATAAATTATTGTTTGGAATGAGGTAATCAATATGTCGATTTATGAATATAAAGTACAAAAAATGAATGGTTCTTTTGTAGGACTAGATCAATATAAAGGAAAAGTGTTACTGATTGTTAACACTGCACCTAAGTGTGGATTTGCTCCTCAATATGAAGGATTAGAGAAACTGTATGAAACCTATAAAGAACAAGGATTTGAAATTCTTGATTTTCCCTCTAATCAATTCATGAATCAAGCTCCAGGTTCTAATGAGGAAATTAAATCTTTTTGTGAATTAAACTATGGGACACAGTTTGAAACATTCGCAAAAATAGATGTAAATGGTAATACCGCGATTCCGCTTTATGAATTTTTGAAGTCTGAACAACGAAAAGATTATAAAGGTAATCGAGTTTCTTTCATGTCAAAATTAGGCGGAAGTAATAAGATTAAGTGGAACTTCACTAAATTTTTAGTTGATCGTAATGGGGTTGTTGTGAAACGATTCGCACCTTCTTATGAACCTACAAAGATTGAACCATTTATTAAAGAACTACTATAATAAATAAATCTTCAATGCAAGTATGCACTGGAGATTTTTATTAAATAGTGATTTAAGAAGAGCTCATTAATATGTTGATTACAAAAATCATATTCATCATTGGATTTGTTTTTATGTTGACATTAAACATTTTGGCGAACGCTCTCCCTATGAATAATCGAACAACTGGGCAAATATCCGATCAATATGATAATTTATTTACACCATCGGGTGTTACATTTTCTATTTGGGGTGTGATTTATGTTCTGTTATCACTCGTGGTAATCTATTTATTGTTCAAACCTAATAGTTTTTTTGAAAACCAAGTTCACTTCAATATAATTTTGTTATTAACCGCACTTTCATTTTTTAATGGCATATGGATTGTTTTATGGGATTTCGATAAAATTTTTCTTTCACTCATCGTCATGACTTTCATGCTCATGACTTTAGGACTTTTATTTACATTAACTTCAGCAAGTGAAACATTAATCAAAATTACCGTAAGTATATATTTTGGTTGGATATCAGTAGCAATGATTGCGAATGTTGCTGTATTATTAACAAAATATTCATTTAGTGGTTTTGGGATTAGACCGATTTATTGGCTTTTATTTGTTTTAGTCTTTTGTGTCATAATATCTATTCTTGTGCTATTATTGACAAGAAACACTATTTTTGTGTTTGTTATCATTTGGGCATATCTTGGTATCTTAATGCGCCACATTAGTGTTTCCGATTGGAATAGGGCTCATCCTTTAGCTATAAATTCTCTGATTGGTTTTCTTGTTATATTAGTTAATCTCACATTATTTACGTTTTTCAAAAACGAATTCAAGCTATACATATAAAAAAAGTTGGAATCTTCCAACCTTTTAATTTATCCAAGTATCCTGTCGATCTTTTTCGATTTTTTCTAATTTTTTTTGTATTTGAGGCTCATAAGGTGTCATAAATTGTATAAAAACAAATCCGATGATAAAACCACCTAAGTGACCTTCGATACTAATTGATGGTACTAAAAACGTGAATGCAATATTGATGATAATCAAATTTCGAATGGATCGAATCACATGACTATAGAACCATTCTTTTCGTGTGAAAGTCAATACAAGCAAGGCGCCGATAATCCCATAAATGGCTCCACTAGCGCCAATGGTTACTGAGTTTGGTTTTAACAAGACAACTGCGATTGAAGAGCCAAGAGCAGATAACAAATAAAGAAGTGAATATCTTAAATTTCCTATTAGTCGTTCAAGATGACCGCCTAAATAGAAAAGTGCAATCATATTAAAAAGTGCATGTAAAATACTCCCATGTAAAAAAGCCGTCGTAATTAATCGATAATACTCACCAAACTCAGTAACAAAAGGTGGATAAAGAGCTCCAAGTTTAACGAGTGATTCTACATTGAATCCGCCCATAAAAAGCGTTACAAACATCATGAATATATTGATGATTAAAAAAATCATGGTTGCTGGTTGTAATATGAAATAAGTTTTTAATAATTTTTTATAGTTGGTTGGCATAAAAAACCTCCATTCCCTAATTATTATACCGATAACCCATCTATTTTACAAATTAAGTTAATCGATTTTAAAATATGTAAAAAATCATGTTTTTCATTTATAATGAAGGTAACCCAATTTTAAAAAGGGGGGAGTTCCTTGAAGAGTTTCGTTAGAAGTCAATCCATCTTAACAGGAATCGTCCTTTTTATTATGTTTGCAGGATTAACGATTCTTTTTGGTACAACATTTACAAACATTCAAAAACAGACTCAAGAAAATCTTGAACTTCATCGTAATCAAATTGTTGCTGAAGTGGCTCTCTTTTTTGGTAAATTTGAAAATGAACTTATCAATACCGCCAATCATATAAAATCCGATTTTAATGGAGATGATACGCATCTTTTGAACTATTTAGTGACCATTGCAGATCATAACGATAGTCTATTTTCATTATATTATTTAAGACAAGATAAAACTATGGTCAATTCAAGTGGTTATACACCTCCTCCTGAATTGGATTTAACAACAAGAACATGGTATCAAATGGCGATTCAATCTGAAGATGTTATTTATTCCCCGGGTTATTTGAACGCAACCGAGGACAAAATTATTGTTACATTAGCTTTTGCTGTCAGAGATGAATCGGGAATTTTAGGTGTAGTAGGCGCAGATATTATTATTACTGAAATCAAAGAATATGTTTCCACTTTAAAGATTGGTGAGACAGGATATGCAATATTACTTGACCAAAATGACTACGTGTTAGCTCATCCTCATATGCAAGTGTCTCAACTTGAGATGCATCATGTTTCAGTATACTCGAATGATTTAGAAAATCTTGAAGGAAGTAAATTTGTTCAAGATGTTCAAGTCAGTGATGAGATTGGTGTTATTACTTATTCAAATGCAAGAAATAGTGACTATGAAGTCATTGTTTTCATGAGTAATGATGAGTATCGGAATAGTATGACATTTTTTACGACACTTTTTATTATATTAATCTTCATATTTATCATTATGGAAGCTGGACTTATTACGATTAATACACGTTTGATTATTGAACCACTAATTAATCTCGTTGAAGACATTAAATCAATAAATGTGGATCTTGATTTGACTTATCGACTTCCTGCATCCGAACAAACAGGATTTACAGAAATAAGAGCTGCTGTAAATCAAGTTTTAAGCAAAACTGAAGAAACGTTTGCATTAAATCGCCGTTATTATCATGAGCTTACATTAGAAAATCAGCGATTTCTCATGATTGTAGAATCAACAGCTGATATCATTTTTGAAATTAATACAGAACGTAAATTCGTTTCTGTTTATGGTAAAGGCTTGGAAAAGATTAAAAAGACAGCTCAAGATTTTATTGGAAAAGAAATCACAGATGTTTTTGGAAAAGATGGCGAAGAGAGAAGCCACCTATATGAAAGAGCATTAAGTGGAGAAAATGCTTTTTATGATTGGGATATAAAAATTGGGAACGATATAGTCTATTTTGAATCATCAATCGCACCGATATTAAATGAAGATGGAAAAATTATTGGTGCCGTTGGTGTCACGAGAGACATCACTGAACCTAAGAAACGTCAAGCCGAAATCGAATATATTAGCATACATGATTTCTTAACTGGATTACATAATCGACGTTATTTTGAAGAAGCATTAACGCGTATGGATAAAGAAGAAAACTATCCTTTAGGTATTGTCATGGTTGACCTGAACGGTTTAAAAATCATTAATGATGCCTTCGGACATGACTTTGGAGATGATGCTTTAAAACAAGTAGCGAATGTTTTAAGATCGACATTTAGACATGAAGATGTTATTTGTCGTGTTGGTGGTGATGAATTTTCAATGATAGTTCCACGAGCAACCGTTGAAGAACTTGAAAATTATAAAGTTCAATGTCGTGAAAAACTTGAACAAATTCAAATTCAAAATCTTCCGATTTCGATTGCTTATGGTTATGAAATCAAGCATAATGATCAGACATCAATTGATGAAGTTATGAAACTATCTGAAAACAACATGTATCGATATAAATTATCCGAAAACAATAGCATTCGAAATCACGCAATTCAAGCGATTTTGACGACACTAACCGAAAAATATAAAGAAGAAAAAATTCATTCATCAAGGGTTGCTGCACTATGTAAAGCGATTGGTATGAAATTAGGTATTAAGGATGAAAATCTAAAAGAGCTTGAAATGGCAGGCATGTATCATGATATTGGTAAGATCTCAATTCCTGATGCCATTTTAAATAAACCTGGAAGATTAACTGATGAAGAA
>DITP01000023.1:0-5973 GCA_002422135.1 Acholeplasmataceae bacterium UBA6181 | reverse complement strand
TTATCACATCATGAAAGATGGGATGGTAAAGGATATCCACGAAAGATGGCGGGTGAAGAAATTCCATTTTATTCAAGGATCATTGCACTCGCTGATTCGTTTGAAGCCATGACGGCTAATCGACCCTATCGAGCAAAAATGTCAAAGGCTGCTGCAGTCAAAGAGATCGTTCGTCATAGTGGACGACAGTTTGATCCAAAACTTGCTAAAATATTTGTTGAACAAGTGCTTAAATCAAAATTTGAATAAAAGTGCTAGACACCTTCTAGCACTTTTTTACAACTTAGATTTCTTGATTTTTAAGTCATATCATACTAAAATAATTCTTGGAGGCGATAAGATGTCAAAGACTAAACAGTTTAAAACAGAATCAAAAAAACTACTACATTTGATGACACACTCGATTTATACCCATAAAGAAATATTCTTAAGAGAATTAATATCAAATGCGAGTGATGCCATCGACAAGCGTCATTTTTTATCATTAACTAATGAATCGGTACCCGCTGAGGCCTATGAAATTTGGTTAACGCCAGATGAACAAAACCGAACACTCACCATTACCGATAATGGAATTGGCTTTACAGAAGAAGAATTAATTAACAATTTAGGAACGATTGCTGAAAGTGGATCAAAGGCTTTTATGGAAAAAAACGATCAAAAAGATTTAGAAATCATTGGTCAATTTGGCGTTGGTTTTTATAGTGCTTTCATGGTAGCCAAACAAGTGACCGTTGAAACTAGATCGCCTTTTAGTGAAAAAGGGTATCGTTGGAATTCTGATGGAGAATCAACATATACCATTGACGAGATTGAAAAAGATTCCATAGGGACATCGATTATTCTTTATTTAAGAGACGATGATGAAGAACAAGAAGAAAATTTCTTCGAATTTACAAAGTCTTATAAACTTCGATCACTCGTTAAAAAGTATAGTGATTACGTTAGATATCCAATCAACATGATGGTAGAACAAACAAAAGATGATCAAAAGGTAAGTGAAAAAGAAACCTTAAATCAAATGATTCCGATTTGGAAACGATCAAAAAACGATTTAAAAGATGAAGATTTATATGGATTTTATAAACACCAATTTTCAGACTATGAAGATCCATTAAAAGTGATACATACAAGTGTTGAAGGAATGCTAACATACACTGCGTTACTTTTTATTCCGAAGAAACCTCCTTACGATTTCTATGCAGAAACCTATGAAAAAGGACTTCAACTCTATTCAAAAGGTGTATTTATACAAGATAAAAATAAAGATTTAGTTCCAGACCATTTTAGATTTGTAAAAGGACTCGTTGATTCGGCAGATTTATCTTTAAATATTTCGAGAGAACTATTACAGCATGATCGTCAACTAAAGAAAATTGCAGATCATTTAGAGAAAAAAATCAAGAGCGAACTTGACAATATGCTCAAAAACGAAAGATCTAAATACATCGAATTCTATGATGCATATAAACATGCACTAAAGTATGGTATATATGATAAGTTTGGACTAAACAAAGAAAAGCTTCAAGATTTAATTCTATTTAAAACCAATAAATCCGATGATTATATCACATTAAATGAGTACATCGAACGTAAACAGATGGATCAAAAAGCCATCTACTATGCTTCAGGTAAATCAAAAGAAGCTATTCTCAAACTACCGCAAATGGATTTAATGGTTGAAAAAGATTTAGAAGTGTTACTATTTATTGATGATATCGATGAGTTTATGGTTCAAATGATGCAATCCTATCAAGAACTACCATTTAAATCCATCCAAAATGCAGATACAGACCTCTTAGACGAAACTAAAAAAGACGCCTTAAAAGAACAAGAAAAAGAGCATAAAGATGTATTAAAAGTTTTGAAGAAAGTCTTAAAAGATAAGGTAAAAGACGTTAAATTATCTTATCGACTCAAAGAATCTCCGGTGTGTCTTGTATCAGGTGAAGGGTTAAGTCTCGAAATGGAAAAAGTTTTGAAATCAATGCCAAATGCTCAAGAAATTAAAGCAGAACGTATTTTAGAGATTAATCCCGATCATGAGATATTTAAATCAATAGAAGCGCTCTATCTTAAAGATAAGGACTCTATTCAAGATTACGCAACGATTTTATATCATCAAGCGCTACTTCTAGAAGGACTTCCCATTGAAGATGCGAGTGAGTTCTCATCCGCATTAACAAAACTTATGTTAGTAACATCTAAAAAATAGACAAAAAAAGCGCAATTAGATTTTTTATGCGCTTTTTGTTTGTGCTATAATGAACGTAGAAATGATGTGGAAAAATGATCAAGGGTTATNNTATTATCATGCTGATTATAGCGATGCTTATAGCAAGCACGCTCTTTATTTTTACGATTAATCAGGTTAGCAAAATCTATGCAGAAAATACACATCAAAGCGTCTATGATTTGAAAAAGAGTTATTTATATGATACAGTTAACAATTTGATTCTAAATATTGATACAAAGTTAGAAATTGCGGAAGCGAATCAAGAAGTTGAAATCAATCAAGTCATTAGTTTTTTTAATTTGCTTGATACGTCCAATGAAACACTTTACGAACAGATGTTTGAATCTTATTATGAAGATTTATCTGTAAAAAATTTCTACGATGTAATTTTATGGAAAAACGACATTATCATCTACCAAACTAATGAGACAATTACGACCATTATAGAAGATCGTTATAGCGTGATTCAATATGGAGAAAATGGTGATTATACATATGTCATGGCAGTTGATTATGACAAAATGGAATCCATTATTAAAGACCAATTATATGAACAAATTCACGCATCTGTCTATCAATATGAAGCATATATATGGGTCAATGAAGTCATTAATTATGATGGTGGAGATAATTATGCGATACGTCGAGTACATCCAAATGCTGAAGAAGGAGTCTATTTATCGACATCAATGACCGATATTAAGGGTAACTTTCCTTATTTAGAAGAACTCGAAGGGGTAAAAGAAGATGGCGATATTTTTTTTACTTATTATTTTAAGAAATTATCAACCAATGATATTGCTGAAAAACTAACTTATGCCAAGCTATATGAACGTTTCGATTGGATTATCGCGATGGGTATCTACATTGATGAGACGGATGCCTATATTGCGAGTGTTAATCAATTGAGTAAAGATTTATCACTATATTTTATCCTATTATTTATTATTATTTTAGTGCTAATCACGGTATCGACTAATTTAACAAGTCGATATTTTAGAAATAGAATGTTTGAAGAAGAAAAAAGAATTTTACAAAATCGAATTAATTTTGATAAATTAACTGGAGTATTCAGCCGGAGTGCTTCTGAAGATATTCTAAACATTCGCTTTGAACAATTTAAAAAAGATGGATATTCACCCATCTTGATGTTAATTGATATTGACAATTTTAAAGAAATTAATGATAATTATGGCCACGAATGTGGCGATAGATATTTGAAATTGGTAGCTCAAAATGTTAAAGCATGGGTACGTGAACAAGACTTGGTATTTAGATATGGAGGCGATGAATTTATTGTATTGTATGATGGGGTTAAATTAGAAAATGCAGAAATCATTGCAAATAGCCTAATTAACAATGTTCATTTAGTTGAAGAATTTTGCAAAAATGAATCAACTCAAGTTTCTATTTCAATTGGTATTTCAAAGTTTAATGAAAATGATCAAAATTTCCAAGAAGCAATCAATCGAGCTGACAAAGCATTATATGAAGCAAAGCGAAATGGGAAAGATCAAGCAAAACTATTTATTGAATAACGCGAAGAAAGTCTTTAGGATTGCCTTAAGACTTTTTTTATGATTCAATTTTTCATAAGTTTTCCATTCAATTGGAAATAAATTTTTATAATAAGATTGATTAAAACGGTCATCAATAAGGAGTGCAAATCCATAATCATCATGGCTTCTAATCACTCTACCTACAGCTTGAATAACCTTATTCATGCCTGGATATTGATAAGCATATTGAAAGCCTTGATTAAACGTTTCTTGATAATAATTTTTGAGTTGTTCGTTTTCATCATTTATCATGGGTAAACCAACACCAATGATCATGACACCATGAAGCATATTTCCTAAATAATCAATTCCTTCCGAAAACATTCCCCCCATGACAAACATCGCGAGAAGTGTACGGTCATGTGATGTTGAAAATCGTTCCATGATTTGATCTCGCATGGAAAACGACATATCCCTTGTTTGAATGATTAAGTCAGCATCGATGTTGATTATTTTTTCTTTCACCATGTCTAAATATTGATAGGAAGGAAAAAAAACAATATAGTTTCCCTTTTGAACCTCAATGACATCATAAATTCTTTGAACAATTTGGTCAATCGAATCCATTCGGTCCTGATATCTTGTTGAAATGGTAGGGTCAATCATCAATTTTAGATGATTTGGATCAAAAGGAGATTTAATGACCATTGTTTCACCAACGCCTTGCGTGATGAGTGTTTTATAATAGTTTAATGGTTGAAGAGTAGCACTGAAAAATACTGTACCATAACATGATTGATCAATGGTTTCTTTAATAAACTTACTCGCATCAAGACAACGCAATGTGATTTTAACGTCATCATCTTCAGCCTCAATATTAAACTTATAGTTTGGTCCAAACCGTTCAGACATTTTAATCATTGCTAGGATTAAAAAATAGCCATCAAAAACTTCAGATTTTTTTGAATAATTCGGATTATCTTTTAGTGATCGATCGATTTTTTTTAAAAGTATTGAAAGATTATTCAGGAGTTCTTCGTTTGGTACATCAAATGTGATAAAAGGAGATTCTGATAATTTAAATTGATAAAGATCATATGACTGAATTACACGATTCACAGCGTTTCGAATGGTGGGTTTCAATTTTGATCCAACCTTTCGTAAAGCGATTAAATCAGATTTTTTTAAAGATGCTGAAAACATATCTCTTGATCTTGAAATCATGTTATGTGCTTCATCAATTAAAAGCATTGGGTTATAATCGCTTGTTTCAAAATATCGTATTAAATGAGCTCTAGGATCGAAGACATAATTATAGTCGCAAATAATCACATCCGCAAAATAAGACACATAGAGTGAATATTCAAAAGGACATACCATATGTTTTTTTGCATACTGTTCAATGATTGAGCGAGTCATGAGCGTTTCGTGCTCAAAAATGTCTTCTGATGCATCTTTTAAACGATCAAAAAAACCTTTTGCGTAAGGACAAATATTTGGATCACACTCTCTTTTTTCTAAAAAGCAAATGCTATCCTTTGATGTAAGTTCTAAAGTTTTCGTCTTTAAAGTGCCTTCATGAAGCATATCAAGGCTCTCTAAAGCGATTTTTTTTCCTTCAGTTTTTGCTGTTAAATAAAATATTTTTTGTTCAGCTAACGCAATCGCTTTTAAACTTGAAAATAGAGCAGCCATGGTTTTACCAATACCCGTTGGAGCGATCGTATATAAAATATCTTTATCTTTCATAGTTTGATATACAGCGGCCATCATTTCTTT
Source organism: Acholeplasmataceae bacterium UBA6181 (assembly GCA_002422135.1). Taxonomy (GTDB): domain Bacteria; phylum Bacillota_I; class Bacilli_A; order Acholeplasmatales; family Acholeplasmataceae; genus UBA6181. The sequence continues at coordinate 459 of DITP01000023.1, read as the reverse complement.
TTGACCTCTTCGATAATTATCGAAAGGAAAAACCATGTCAGATAGAGATTGCATTTTTATTTCGTGATGACGATAAAGCTTGATTAACCATTTTAAATAAATTTCGATAGATTCATTAAAAAAAGATTCTAGAGCATCAATAGTATAGATTTCATCAAAATGTCGCATTTGATAGTCACTTAATTGAATATAAGTGAGTCTACCCCAAATCATGTTTAAGCTTTCATTTTTTGCCATCATATAAAGATAAAACTTAAGTTGAGCGATGTGTTCTTGTTGAGGTGTAAACTCATCATTAAAAATGTTTTTTCGTGTAGATTTAATTTCATGAATGACAGATTCATTATCTCGATTTAGTATGCCATCGATTCGCCCTGAAATGATGATTTCATGTTGTTGATAAAGCGTGGGAAAAAGAACAGGAACTTCAGCCTGATCATCCTTTAAATATTGATGTTG
>DITP01000067.1 GCA_002422135.1 Acholeplasmataceae bacterium UBA6181 | reverse complement strand
TTCTTGTCTATCAACAATGCTTTCTAAAAACAGGATGGCATCTCTATGGTTGATTGCTTCTAAATGTTCGACAACACTTTTCCCACCAATAGTAATACCTTCTAGTACAACTTTTGTTTCTGATAGAGTCAGAGTGTTGCCTTCTATGGCATTACTGTTATATGTCCATTCAATGATTAAGTTATTTCTTAGCGTATTATATTGATTCTTCGTAAGTGGACGACGCTGATCAATGGCTTTCTTCTGTTCATCGATTAAATTAAATAAATAGTCTAATCCCTCAAACTCTGACTTTATTTTTGTCCGATTATCGATAGGTTTCATTGCATCAGAAGGTACTGACCAATTACGGCCNNCCCATTTTAGACTTGCTTCTTTTGTGGTCATATAGTTCATAAAATCACCTCACAAGTTTATTATATACCGATATCGGAATAATAGCAAATTTGAACGATCTTTTAACTTTTAAAGTACCTTAATTTATGTTCAAAGCATGCAGTGACTGATAAATATTATTACAAATAGCTTTATTTTGATGCTTTTAAAGAAAGCAATGATATAGACTCGACGTGCGTTGAGTTACTGCCATTGCTCGTTTTTATGCCAAATAATGTGTATGGGAGACATATTTTTAGCCCATATATGTTCCCCCACTCCAGACTTTTTTAACGTTCGAAACATATTTTACTGAAAATGTTGTCTATATCAGCATGCGTTGAAACGAGCGGATTGCTCGGAAATAGGGTGTTGTGTGTACTCAAGTAACATCAAAATGGCCTTTTTTATGTTTACACACACAATCACTGAAAAACCAAAGTAACATATATTATGTTAAATCGAGTTCAAATCTCATTTATCGCACTGTCTTATCATCATGGTGTTTATCATGATTTTCATTAAAAATATAGCGTGTTTCACTCTGGAGTTATACCAAGTTTACTGTTTTTATACTAAAACCTCACAACTTTTATAAGACACTATAAAAAAAAATCCAAGTTCATTTTAAACCGAAAAAAACACCTGGAAAAAAATTTTTTCCAGGTATCCATATTAAAACTATATATATTGTTGTTGTTCTTTAGCGTTTAAATGAGACTAAAGAAGAATGATTAGCGGAATTATAATAAGAAGAAGAATGATCGTTATCAAAATGAACCATTTTTCTTTATTATATTGTTCAGTTAGTGAAACTCCACTTTTCATTTTTCTGATTATTATTGTTATTCCATTAAATACAAGAACTGCACATAGCAGTAACTGCCAAAATAGTGTAGGCATTGGATTTCCTCCTATTGTACGTAAACATTATATATTGCTACCCAAGTTATATCAATTATAACACCTCTGTAGGAATATTGATCATTATAGTATTCAATTGAATTAGATAAAAGCCAGTAATAACCTGCACTCATCCCTAAAAATACAGTCTACGTTTTTCCTCCACTTAATTGCATTATATACCATTATCTGGAGTATTTTAATAGTCTTTGTACAAATATTAAAAATAATCAACCACAATTTCCATTCATTTAGAATTATTCTCCCAGTATACCTCATTTGGAGAAACATGTTTGCTCAAAGTAATTGACATCATTATAAAATATGATCTTTCCTACCAATCCAACAAACAAAAAAAACCAAAATCACCTAAATAATGTGATTCGGTCTTTTCATTCGTATCCTTTATATTTTCTATTTTTTAGTCAATATGACCAATGTTTCCAAACTTGTCGTATGATAAAACATCTTGATCGGATGAACTTTAGTAATATTGAACTTCGTAGTCAACATCGCTAAATCTCTTGCTAATGTCTTAACATCACAAGATAAATAAAATATCTTTTCAAAGTTCTTATTGAGTACGACATCAATAAAATGCGGCATCAATCCATTTCTTGGAGGATCAACAACCAACACATCTCCTTCAAGAAGATGCATAATCTTTTCAGCGGGTTCATCAATGATTTCAATATGGTCCAGATGATAGAATCCCTTTGTCTTCTTCGCCATTTCTACAGATTCAGCATTCGATTCGATCATGATGACTTTCTTCGCTTCATCCGCTAAATAAAAGCCAATGCTACCGACTCCGCTATACGCATCGATGATGACTTTATCTTTATCGATATTCTTAGCAATGATCTGATAAGCAAGTTCGATCACGGGTAGATTGATTTGGAAGAATGAACGGTCGTTAACGAAAATATTTTTATTCTTCAATGGCTCTGCGATAAGGTTTTCACCAAGTAGCGTGATGGATTCTCTACCTAAAATAGAACGTTCATCATCCATGATGTTCACAGTGACGCCAGCGAGATTTGAAATGCCTTTTAAGACAGCAATCAGTTCATTTCTTCCTACAAATAATTCCTTGGTTGCTACTAAGGTGATTAAAATCTGTCCTTTTAAATTCGTTCTGAACATCATATATTTAAGCACGCGCGGGTTGATCACCATCTTGTGCTCGCTTAAGTACTTTAAGACTTCATTGGTCTTCCCATCTGCGAGAACGAATTCAGATACTGGAATCGATTTGCTGTTATCCTTGCTGAATAAGCATAGTGTTAAAAAGGGTGTATCCAATACTTGAAACACATTCTTATTCCGGTAGAACTTATCTTTGTCATCTGAGAGTATTTCATTCATTTCAACATCAATATTTGCAATCTTCTTCAGTGTTTCCTTAGTGATTCTGGATTGCCACTTTTTTTGCTTATCCTTGGATACATGGATAAAATCACAGCTTCCTAATGCGCTGTTTGAATCCTCCACCCTGTCTTTACTCTTTTTTAATATTTCTACGACTTCGCCTTGACCAAAACTCTTTCTCAGGCTTTTGATCTTAACCTTCGCTTCTTCTCCATCAATCAATCCTGGTACGAAAATCACGTATCCTTCAGGTTTGATGATGCCTTGCCCTTGATAATCTAGATCGACTGCAAGTCCTGTAATGATATCACCAACAGTTAACATCGTCTTCCTCCTTATAGTGTGTTGCCAATCCGGCTTGAGATGTTTCTTTATAAGAAGAATGCATGTCAAGTCCAGTTTGATACATCGTTTGAATCACCATATCCAACGATATTTTTCTTGAGTCTGTTAAAAAGAATGC
>DITP01000054.1 GCA_002422135.1 Acholeplasmataceae bacterium UBA6181 | reverse complement strand
TTCATTGCTGCGAATGCTAAGGTGTCAGAGAATGTAAAGACACCATCGACTTGAGGATTTTTGAGAAGAATTTCTTCCATGAGTTTAACATCAGGATTGACTAAATCAAAATCATAGATATCAACAAATAAATTTTTCTTTTTAGTTTCATTTAAAAATCCCATCGTACGTTCCATGGTGGTAATTAAGAATGAAGGACCACGAAATAAAATAAGATTTTTTCTTTCACACTCTAAAAGTCTTTGAGCTGCAAGTGAGCCGCCTTTGACATTATCAGAGGTTATGGATGGAATATTTTCGTTTAAAATGTGATCAACTGTGATAATCGGAATATTAATTTCAGATAATTTATCAATACTTGAGAAGTTCGATGCGATAATGAGCCCTTCCACGTTATAAGATTCGAAGAAGCGTAAGTATTCAATTTCGCGATTTGGATCATCTTGGGTATGGCAAAACATAATTTTATAACCATAAGCGGATGCTTGTGATTCAATACCTTCTAAAAGTTCACCATAAAAAGATGGACCAATATGTGGGACAATAACACCAATGATTTTAGAACTTCTTGAAGTTAAACTTCTTGCAAGTTGATTCGGTGCAAATCCGAGTTCTTCGATCACTCTGTTAACAATAACTTTTGTGTCTTCGTGGACATACCCTTTTTGATTAACGACTCTTGATACAGTTGATACACTGACATTCGCTTTTTTAGCGACGTCACGGATAGTAGGTTTCAAGGTTTAAGCCTCCTTTTTTAAGAGCATAAATCCATAACTTCCTATATCCATTGTATCATGAATTTCAAAAGGAGTATCTGTCATGAGGTTGAGATATGTTCCCTTGAAGAAAGAAGTATCGATGTTTTTTTGTTCACCGACATTCATCAAGACTAGAATTTCTTCGTTTTGACTATTTTTGGTAAACATCAAAATATTTGAATCGATGAAATGATAATCACTTGTTTTAAAGACAAGATAAGTTTTTCTTAAATCGATGAGTTTTTTAGTAAATGCATAGAAATCATGGTCCCAATCCTTTTTATTCCACAGCATGCAACGTCGATTATCTGGATCGTGTTCACCGGTCATGCCGATTTCATCACCATAATAAATATTGGGAGCACCAGCGGATAAGAACATGAATAAATAAGCCAGTCTGACACGTCTTGGATCATCTTTTAAGCGTCGCTTTATCCGAATGGTATCGTGACTTCCGACAAGATTAAACATATTTTCCATGACATTTTTAGGGGTTTGAGCTAAATAATCAATGACGATGTCTTTAAATTTTACAAGATCAATTTTCCCTTCGAGATATTTCCATAATGGATAACTCAAGTCATAATTCATGACTGAATCCATTTGATCACCCATGAGCCACGGGTAAGAAGCATCCCAGTTTTCACCTAAGATAAAGGTATCTTTTTTGGCTTGTCTACTCGCTTTTCTAATTTGTCTTAAGAAGTCATGACTGATTTCATTTGAGACATCTAAACGCCATCCATCGATGTCATATTTTTCAATCCAATATTTGATAACACCTAACAAATGTTCTTCAACGATTGGATGTGATGTATTCCATTTTGGCATGTGAGGCGTGAAGGCAAACGTTAAGAAATTTAGTTTTGTTTTATGATAGTTTATTGGCTTTTGATCGCGATTTAACGGAAAATTGACCACAGGGAATTTATCGATATAAAAACAATCTTTATAGATACTATTTTCACCATTTTTGATGACATCTTGGAAGAATGGATGTTCATATCCACAATGATTAAAGACACCATCAAGCATTACTTTAATGTTTTTTTCATGAGCTTTTTCGACGAGGTTTTTGAAATCTTCATTGGTTCCAAATTGTGGATCAATCTGATAGTAATCTTCGGTGTCATATTTATGGGCTGTACCCGCTTTAAAGATTGGGGTAAAGTAAATGCCATTAATCCCTAAGTCTTTTAAGTAATCTAGCTTTTCGGTGATGCCTTTTAAGTCGCCACCATAAAACTCGTTATTATGAACTGGAAGTTTGCCCCATGTAAGGTTAGAATTTCTATGATAACTATAAAAACGATCAGGAAAAATTTGGTACCAAACCGTATCTTTAACCCAAGAAGGTGTTTGATGTAAATCTTCATGATGTAAATAAGGGAAATTATGATAGTCGGATAGATCGAATTGACTATATATTTCTTCACCTTTTTGAAGTTTTTTTAGACGTTTTGAACCATAAAAATAAGTCTCATCACCCGCTTTAAGGACGAATGCGTATTTAGTTCGATAATAGGGAGGTTGAATCGCTAAAAAGTAGTAATCAAAATCGGTGTTTTGATAACGTCTTTCCATTGATTTGACTTCATGTTTCCAAAAAACTTTTCCGTTGGAGTCACCATCCCAACTGAATGGGTCACCAAAAATGAGTTCGACGGAGTCGAAGTCATCTCGTTGAGTGCGAATTAAGATGTGAAGCGTTTTTTCATCGAAGGCGTAAGCGTACTGGGATTTTGCTTGATGCCATATTGCTAAAGTATTCATTTTTATCACCAAAATTATTATATCATCACTATTGTATTTCTTATGTAATATGAAACCGCTATCATGAGATATATGCAACCTTTGATATGATACAATTAAAAGTGTAAAAAAGGAGATTTTCGTGATCAAAAAATGGTGGATGGAAAGCGTTGGATATCAAATATATCCGAAAAGCTTTAAAGACAGTAATGATGATGGCATTGGTGATCTTCCTGGCATCATCGAAAAACTTGATTACTTAAAGGAACTTGGCATTGATCTGATTTGGATCTGTCCCTTTTATGATTCTCCGATGGACGATAATGGATACGATGTGAGGAACTTCTTTGATGTCGCAAAAGAATTTGGCACGATGGATGATGTGAAACAGTTAATTGCTGAAGCAAAATCAAGACAGATTAAAATCGTTTTAGATTTCGTATTGAATCATACATCGGACGAACATCCATGGTTTATTGAATCGAGAAAATCACTGGATAACCCTTATCGCGATTATTATATTTGGCATGAAGGTAAAATGAAGGATGGCATTAAAGTTGAACCAACCAATTGGGGTTCTTTCTTTGGTGGTAGTGCTTGGCATTATGATGAATTAACTGATAGTTACTATTTGAAAATATTTTCAAATAAAATGCCAGATTTGAATTGGAAAAATGAAGCTGTTCATGACGCGATGATTGAAGTTGCGAACCAGTGGCTCGATCTTGGTGTCGATGGTTTCAGAATCGATGCGGTTTCTCATCTTGACCGCGCACCATTTGAAGATACTCATATTTCCGATGATCAGTATCCTTTGGATTGGTTTAAATTTTCAAATTTACCAAAAGTCCACACGTATTTAAAAAAATTGAATCAAGAAATATTTTCAAAACGTGATTGTTTGACGATTGGTGAAGTCGGTGGATCAGCTTCAATTGAAGAAGGCATCAAATATGCTGCTTTTGATTCAAATGAGTTATCCATGGTTTTCAATTTTGATCATAACTGGTGTAATAACGGTTTTGAGATTGATAAACCCAAATACTTAAAAACGAATGTAAAAGCATTAAAACACGCGTTTACCTCGTGGCAACTCGCGTTTAAAGACATTGGCTGGTTACCGCTTTATTGGCTGAATCATGATCAACCACGTCTCATGAGTCAATATGGAAGCCCAAAATATCCACTTGAATCAGGGAAAATGCTCGCAACCCTACTTCACATGTTAAGAGGAACACCTTTTATTTATCAAGGTGAAGAAATCGGGATGACGAATTATCCATTTGAAGATGTGACTGATTTTAGTGATATTTCGAGTAAAGCAGCCTATTACCGAGAACTCATCAAAGAACCGGACAATCCACCGAAAGCTTTAAGAAAAGCATCGATGACTTCAAGAGATAATGCACGAACCCCGATGCAATGGACAAAAGAAATAAACGCTGGATTTACAATGGGTAGACCATGGTTAAAAATAAATCCTAATTATAAGAAAATCAATGTTGAAAAAGCATTAAAAGATCAAGATTCACTCTTTCATTACTATCAAAAACTTATTGAATTGAGAAAGATGAGTCCCTATAAAAATGTGATTATTTATGGCGAATTTAAACCTGTTGAAAGTGATGATCGATTATTTGTTTATGAAAGAATTGATCAAGATTATCGCTTACTCGTTATCAACTCATTTTCAGAACAAAAAGTTATCTACGAATTAAAAGAATCAATCGAGAACATCATCCTATCAAACTATGAAAGAACGATGATTAAAGGACAACATATCGAATTAAAACCATATCAAGCTGTCATTCTCGAACTAAAGGAGAAATTATGAGAAAATCAGGCATTTTATTACATGTTTCAAGCTTACCAAGTCATTATGGTATCGGAACATTTGGCAGAGATGCATATAAATTTGTCGACTTTTTAGAAAAAAGTCACCAATCCTATTGGCAAATTTTACCACTAGGACCGACATCCTATGGAGATTCACCCTATCAAACGTTTTCAGCATTCGCGAATAACCCATATTTTATTGATCTCGATATTCTTGTTCGAAAAAAATTACTTTTAAAAGAAGAAATCGTATCGACTTATGAAAGTGAAACCAAAGTATCCTATGGAGATCTTTATAACGAACGTTTTTCAATCTTAAGAAAAGCTTTTGAACGTTTTAATCTAAAACAACTTAAATATCGCCGATTTGTCGAAAACAATAAGTATTGGTTAAAAGATTATGCATTCTTCATGGCATTAAAGATGCATCATGATGGCGCATCTTGGATGAGCTGGGATGAGCATATTCGTTTACGAGAAAAACAAGCGATGGCTTCTTATCGTCGCCTATTAAAGACAGATATTCTATTTTATCAATTTGTTCAATATATGGCATATGACCAATGGATGAAACTTAAAACTTATGCCAATAAAAAAGGAATTGAAATCATTGGAGATATGCCAATCTATGTGTCTTATGATTCAGCTGATGTTTGGGCAAATCCAGAGTATTTCCAACTCGATGAAAAGAGAATGCCCATTGAAGTTGCTGGTGTACCACCAGATAATTTCTCAAAAGACGGACAATTATGGGGAAATCCATTATATAATTGGGAACAATTAAAGAAAGATGGTTATTCATGGTGGGTGGATCGTGTGAGAGCATCGATGGAGATCTTTGATAAGATTCGAATTGATCATTTCATTGGATTCCAAAACTATTATTCCATTCCTTATAGTCACAAAACAGCTCGTCATGGTGTATGGAAACAAGGTCCTGGCTTTGATTTATTTAAAGCAATCAACAAAAAAGTTGAACATGCCAATATTATCGCGGAAGACTTAGGTGTTGTTACACCTGAAGTGAGACAACTTTTAAAAGATACTAATTTTCCAGGAATGAAACTTTTACAATTCGCATTTGATCATCAGATCGATAGTGAATTCTTACCGCATCATCATACCAAAAATATGGTGGTCTATACTGGAACACATGACAATGAAACAAGTAAGACTTGGTTTAGTAAATTAAGTAAAGAAGATCGTAATTTCTGTTTAACCTATATTAATCATGCTGGACGTAAATCTGAAGTGGATAGCTTGATTAAAGCCACGTTAGCAAGTGTGGCTGATACAGCGATCATTCCGATGCAAGATTATTTGAATTTAGGACAAGAAGGACGAATGAATATTCCATCGACCACTGGAAATAATTGGGTATGGCGTATGAGAAGAGAAGACTTGAATGCGAAGTTATCCAAAAAGATTAAGACATTTACAGATCTTTATGGAAGATCTGTAAAACGTCAAAAGACAGATGTTTAACATATTATTTTGACCCTCAAAGAAGTTGGATTGACTTATCCATCAAAATAAAATATAATAGATTTGTTGCAAGTAGGAGGAAAGAAAATGGTATTTGAACGCATCAAAGCAATGATCAAAAATGAACTAAACGTTCCGGAAGAAAAGATCATGATGGAATCTAGACTCGCAGAAGACCTCGGTGCTGACTCAATTGACGCAGTTGAGCTTATCATGAATCTTGAAGAAGAATTCAACCTTCAAGTTTCAGACGAAGACGCACAAAACTTAAAGACGGTTGGCGATCTAGTGAAGTACATCGAATCAAAGCATTAATTTCAAAAAAGGGAAACTAAATTCCCTTTTTTATTTTAGTTATTATATAATAGAATATAGTATCGAAAGAAGGTAAATGTATGCAATATAATCATCAAACTATCGAAAAGAAGTGGCAGAAGTATTGGATGGAACAAAAAATGTTTCAAACAAGCAGCCACAACCTTAAACCAAAATACTATGTCTTAGATATGTTTCCATATCCATCAGCGGCTGGATTACATGTGGGACACATTGAAGGCTATACAGCGACAGATATCATCAGTCGCTTTAAGCGTATGCAAGGCTATAATGTGCTTCATCCCATGGGGTGGGACGCTTTTGGTTTGCCTGCCGAACAATATGCTTTAGCTACAGGTAAAGACCCAAGAAGTTTTACTTATCAAAATATTGATAATTTTAAACGTCAAATTATTGAATCGGGTAAAGGGATTGATTGGGATAGAGAATTTGCGACAGCAGACCCTGATTATTTTAAGTGGACCCAATGGATCTTTAAGAAAATGTATGAAAATGGATTAGCTGTTTTAAAAGATGTTGAAGTCAACTTTTGTGAAGGTTTAGGTACTGTCTTGGCCAATGATGAGATTGAACTTGTCGAAGGCAAAATGGTTTCTGAACGAGGAAACTATCCGGTTGTTAAAAAAGCAATGCGCCAATGGGTGCTTCGAATTACCGAATATGCGGATCGTTTATTAGAAGACCTAGATTTACTCGATTGGCCTGAGCATTTAAAAGAGATGCAAAGAAATTGGATTGGAAAATCATTAGGTGCGATGATTTCATTTGAAATTGATGGAACAAACACCAAGTTTGATGTGTTCACCACACGTCCTGATACCATTTATGGGGCGACATACTGCGTTTTAGCACCAGAACATCCTTTGGTGTTATCCATCACGAATGAAGACGAATATGAAGAAGTTAAAGCTTATATTGAATTAACAAAACAAAAAACCGAAATTGATCGTCAAGTTGATAAATCAAAAACAGGGGCATTTACAGGGTCTTACGCAATCAATCCACTCAATCATAAAAAGATTCCGATTTGGATTGCAGACTATGTTTTACCTCAATACGGAACTGGCGCTGTGATGGCCGTTCCTGCCCATGATGAGCGCGATTTTGAGTTTGCACAAATCCATGGCCTTGATATTGTTGAAGTCATTCAAGGTGAATCAGAAGGTGCATTTACTGGCGATGGTATGCATTATAATTCAGGGATTATTGATGGCCTTTACAATGAAGATGCGAAAAAGAAAATCATTGATTTTTTAGAAAAGTCAAAACAAGGCTATGCACACGCTACTTATAAGTTAAGAGATTGGGTATTTTCACGTCAACGCTATTGGGGTGAACCATTCCCGGTGATTTATGATCAACACGAGCATATACATTTACTCGATGATGAAGATTTACCACTTGAACTACCCATTTTAAAAAATATGCGTCCAAGTGGCACCGGTGAATCACCACTTGCCAATGCGAAAGATTGGCTTAATGTCCATTATAAAGGTATTTCAGGTCGACGTGATACGAACACCATGCCACAACTTGCTGGAAGTTCCTGGTATTTCATAGGCTATATTTTAAAGAGTCATTTAGGTTTCTTACCTTTAGATAGCAAGGAAGCGAAAAAGGCTTTAGATCAATGGTTACCGGTTGATTTATATATTGGTGGCACAGAACATGCAGTCGGACATTTACTTTATGCCCGTTTCTGGACTAAATTTTTATATGACTTAGGGTATGTCTCAGTGAAAGAACCTTTTACAAAACTTTATAATCAAGGGATGATTTTAGGACATGATCACTCGAAGATGAGCAAATCAAAAGGGAATGCTGTGAATCCTGATGAGATTATTGATTCGCATGGTGCGGATGCGTTAAGACTTTATGAAATGTTCATGGGACCCCTTGACCAAGAAAAGCCATGGTCTACAGAATCATTAAATGGTTCGAAGAAGTTTATGGATCGTGTATGGCGAATGTTTGAATTTGAGATTACACAAGACGAACAAAAAGAATTAAGAACAGTACTTCATCAAACAATCAAAAAAGTCACAGAAGATTTTGATAAACTCGCATTTAATACGGCGATTAGCCAATTAATGATTTTTACCAATGAAGTTTATAAACATCAAAAATTAGGTAAAGAACAAGCGATTACTTTCTTGAAACTTTTAAATCCAATATGCCCACACATCACGGAAGAAATTAATGAAACGATATTAAATAACCGTGAAGAACTCGTATATGCGGAATGGCCAATCTTTAATGAATCATATTTACAAGTTGATGAAATTGAAATGGTCGTTCAAGTGAATGGTAAAGTGCGTGCGCGCTTTATGGCAAATTTTGATGAACAAGAAGACATGGTTAAAAAACAAGCACTCGAAAATGATAATGTGAAGAAACATTTAGAACGATTAACTGTTCGAAAAATAATTGTCATCCCAAATAAACTTGTGAATATTGTCGCAAACTAACGAAAACTGGGAGAGATATTCTCCTAGTTTTTCAATTTTAACCAATAAAAAAGCATACTCATTTGTAGTATAGATGGTAGGGGAAACGTATGGACCAAATACATGAGATTATTGAGCAACTCAGAAAAAAAGATTACTCGTCTTTTGACACGTTTTATGAACTAACAAAAAAACAGGTCTTTTTTGCGATTGTCTCCATTGTGAAAGATCAAGACTTGACCGAAGACTTGATGCAAGATACCTATGTCAAGTTTTTAGAAAAAATTGATCAATATCGTTCCAATGAAAATCCATATGCATATTTATCAAGAATTGGAAGAAATTTAGCGATTAATACGTACAATAGACGGAAAAAAGAAGTTGTATCTGAAGAAATTTTTGAAACGATTCCCAGTGAGGAAACAGTCGAAGAAATCGAAGATGAGCAAGAAATATTAAAGATTTTAGGTATCCTTGATCAAGATGAAAGAGAAGTGGTGACACTTCATGTCATCAATGATTTGAAATTTAGAGAAGTTGCAGAAACGATGAATAAGCCATTAGGAACCGTCCTATGGATTTATAATAAAGCGATAAAAAAGCTTAAAAAGGAATTGGGTGATGTGTGATGAAAAAGAAAGAACTCATCAATTTAATCAAAGATAAAGCAGATCATGTTGAAATTCGTAACATGTCATCTGAAATCTTATCAAAAGTGGGGAAAGCCCAATTTGAAGAAATCAAACAACCTAAAACGGAATTTAATGTGAGAAAATGGTTATTTCCATCACTCTCAGCTATTTTAGCCGTTTTCATGTTCTTCTTTGTGTTCGGTTTGTTTAGTACACCAATTAACGTGGATGCTTATAATGAAACAATCGCTTTATCGACATTATCAAGTATCACCATGATTGAAAATAATCCTGAAATGAAAAGTGATGAACTTACCGGTGTTTTACTCTCAAATGATGGAACTGAACCGAGTGAGATTGAATCAGAAATTCCAACATTAGAATCATTTTTCACATGGGCAGAACAACTTTTAGCTTCTGATGCATCACTTTCTATTCGTAAAGAAAAATCACCATTGGTTGACTATCAATACCAATTAATCTTTGAAACAAATGATTTATTAAATGAACAGATCCAATACGGTGTGTATTTTAATGAATCCATTCAAAAACGCACACGCACATTTACTTTAGAAGGTTTAATCATCTCCAATGATATACCTTATCAATTTATGGCAACCGCTGATGACCAAAAAGGTGAAATGACAGTCATCATTACGAATCGTGAAGGCGCTGAAATTGAAGTGACTTCATCGATTAAAGATTCAGATCAAACTTTTCGATATAAACAAAAGTTTCAAGGTGAAATTCAAGAAGAAGTCGAATTCAAATGGATTCGTGAAGGGTTAGATAAACGAATTGACATGGCTTTTAGTGGAAGAGCAACCAGAGGAAATTATCAAATTCGTCTCGAACAAAACATGATGCGTATTGAGTATCGTATTGAAAATCAAACGACCGAAGAAGGCGAATTAGATGTGGAAATCATCGAAAGCCCTGAAGGAAATTTTTATGGGATTACGGTTCGAGTTAATGGCCGTCCCGAATTTAGCTATGGAAATGTTAATCGAGGACGAGGAAATAGAAGAAATTAAAAAAAACACCAATAAAAATCGATGTCCATTTGTATATAGAGTGAAACAAGGAGGTATTAAAAATGAAAACACTTAAATTTGTAATGAGTTTCTTATTCGTATTCGCTGTCATCGGTATATTGGCAGGATGCCAAGCAACAACCGTATCAGCAGATGATTCTTATGTGACCTTGGACATTAACCCAAGTATTGAATTGATTGTGACACCAAAAGAAAAAGTGATTTACGCAAATCCATTAAATGAAGATGCAGAATTGTTACTTCTTGAAATTGATGTGATTGGATTATATATCGATGAAGCAACTGATCTGATTATCGAAACAGCTATCGCAATGGGTTATATCGATATTGAAAGTGATGAAGTTTATGTAAGTGTAAGTACAATCAATATGCAGGCACAAATAGGAGAAGCAATCCAAAATCGTGTCAAAGAAGCAGTCAATGAAGCATTTAAAAACAGAGCCATGATGGGTAAAGCCGTTGATAAAGATTTTGGTAGCGGCTATGTTGAAGAAGCAAATAGCTATGGTGTCACCCCAGGTTTCTATCGTTTAGCAGAAAGCGCAGTCACGAATAGTGATCTCACATTAGAAGAAGCATTAGCAATGACGCAACAAGAATTGATGGAATTAGTTCAAAATGCAAGAAGAGAAAAACGTGAAGTTTCTCAATTATTAAGAGAAGAATTCTTCGCAGCTCGACAACTTTTATTTGATGAATATCTTCCTCAAATTGAAGCTCTAGAACAACAAATCTTAGAAAGCACTGAAGATACGACTGAACTTGAAGCACAATTAGAAGCATTAGAACAAGAACTACATGATAAAGTTGCGATATTAAGAGATGAATTCCATGCTGAAACTGAAGCACTTCGTGCAGAAGAAAGAGTCATGGTTCAAAATCGAATTAACCAACATCGTAATGCAGTTGAACAGTTTATAAAACAAATCCAACAACGTCGTGGGCAAATCGATGATGAAATCGATAAGTTCCAGGGCAATCCGTATCGAAGACCATAACTTTCCCTTATGATACAAAAAGGCGATCAATGTTGATCGCTTTTTTGTTTAGTGACCCATAGGATATAGGGTGGTTGATTATTTTGGAAGGGAAGATCAATTCGAATGATTTTAAAGATTTTAGGATCCAGTGTTTTCATTTTCTCAAGGAGTGCTAATGATTCTCTACTACCTTCTTCATGTCCAGGATAGATGACATAAAGAATAAATCCACTAACGTTTAATCTTTGAATAATTTGATCAAAGGTTTTAAGTGTCGATTCTACTTTTGTCGTGATGGCTTTATCACCTTTGGGAAGATATCCTAAATTAAAGAAAACCCCTTTAAAATCTTGAACATAGTCAAACATGTTTTCATGAGAATCATGGATGAGTGTGACGTTTTGAATCTTTGATTTTTCGAGCAATTTTTTGGTTTCAGTGAGGGCTTGTTCTTGAATATCAAAGGCATAAACATGTTTGGATAATGGCGCTAAAAATAGAGTATCAAAACCATTGCCCATGGTGGCATCCACCATGATATCATCTTTTGAGATGTAAGGCTTAATCATGTCATGTGATAAATCACAGATGAGACTTCTCATAGTAATCTCCTTGATATAAATTTAATTTTCTGAGTTTCTTATCGATTTCATTCATGACAACAAATTTTTTTTTGGTCCACATCGGTGCGAGTAACATCTCACTTGGTGCATCCCCAGTGATCCGATGAATGATGATATCTTTTTTTAACCATAAAATTTGGTCAACGACGATATCCACATAGTCTTCGAGTGAAAGGAGTGGCCATGGGTTTTGTTTATATTCATAGCCCATTTTGGTTTTCTCCATGAGATGAAGCATATGGATTTTTATGCCTTGGACATCCAAGGTATTGATATGTTTAACGGTATCAAGCATCATCTCTTTTGATTCATGTGGAAGACCATTGATGATATGAACGACAACTTCAATGTTGTGTGTTCTTAACCTTTTAACCGCATCATCAAAGCATTTTAAATCATGGGCACGATTAATAAGATCTGATGTTTCTTGGTGAATCGTTTGTAAACCAAGTTCAATTTGAACAGGCATCCTTTGATTGAGTTCCGCTAAATAAGTAATCACATCATCTGGTAACACATCAGGACGCGTTGCAATCGAGATCATGACGATATATGGATCGAGTGAAATTGCTTCTTCAAAAAGTTCTTTTAATCTTGGTAAAGGCGCATGCGTATTGGTGTTCGCTTGAAAGTAGACAATATATAAGCCTTCTTTCCACTTTTTTTCCATCATGGCTTTAATCGTTTCAAATTGTGTTTTTAATGGTTCGTGTTTATCTCCAGCAAAATCACCACTGCCCATATATGAACAAAAAGTACAACCACCAGAGGCGACCGTTCCATCAATATTTGGGCATGTGAATCCACCATTTAAAGGAATTTTATAGACCTTTTTTTGATACTTACTTAAATAGCAATTGTGGATAGTATTATAATGTTTTTCTGCATTCATGAGATTCATTTGTTTCACCAAATTCATTTTATCATAAGGCACCAATTATGATATAATAAAACTCTAAGGAGTTGAACTTATGCTTAGACGATTACAAACAAGTTTATCCAACCCCAAAGCAGTGGTTTTTTTTATGAAAGACCGCTTTTCACGCGTTATCGGTTATGCGTTATTATTACCGCTTTTACTACTCATTCCTTTAATGATTCAAAGATCGGTTGATCCATCAATGAATATTAATCGATATCAACTCATGGTTCAAGAAATCGAAAAGAATTTTCAATTAGATCAAACCGAGATTGTCGATGGAAGACTCATCACCAATCAACAAACATCAGCAACCTTTGAATATTTTACAATCTATTTAGGGACGAATGAATTATCACCGATGACCATTAATGTTGTTTTTGAATCTGATAGCTTAGCACTCTACATGGGGACCATTGAACAAGAAAGAATGAGTTATCAAACTTTAGATTTAATGAATTTTGATTTTTCGAATCCTTCAAAAACCGATTTTTTTCGATTAAGTGCAGCTGTTAAAACCATCATCGACACCTATCCCTTAACTTATGTTGTCGATTTAACCATGATTTATTTTATTGGGGTCACCGATTATTTTGTCATTGGTTTATTACTCGCCATGATGATGTTTATTTTCCCCATTCAAATACCACTTCCTTTTAGCTATCGCTATAAGATATCATTATATTTGATGTCCGTTTATGTTGTTTCACAACTCATTCTAAGTCTTTTTAAATTGACCGAGTTTGGATTTATTAGTATTTTAGTGGTCTATATCTATCATGTTATCGCTTATCGTTTTATGCGACATCTACGTGTGGAGGCTATCGATGAAAAACGACAAATTTGAACTTTTCTTAGAACAATCAAAATTTCAATCACCCATTTTAAATGAAGCCAATCTTAAAAACATGACGATCGATGTCAAAAATAAGCGTTGGATTTTTGACATTGAACTCAAAAATGTGGTTGAACCTGAAACACTCATGCCTTTCTTACAAACAATTAAAAGTTATTTCCAAATTCCTAAAGTGGTTTTAGGTGTTGATGTTCATTTGACTTATCTTGATGATGAAGGTTTAAATCAATATGCTTTACGCTATTTTGATCAAGCCGTCATTGAACTGATTAAACAAAAAGCGCGTTATACCGTTTTAAAAAACTTTAAAGTGCGTTATGAGAACCATCAATTTTATCTCATGGTGGATAGTGATTCACTCTATATGGAAGCATACTTAAGTGATATCGATATGATGTTACAATTTTATGGGATTCAATCAAAGATTCAAATGGAGATTAAAAAGGATTTAAAAAAGACATCGGAGCTCATTGAATCATCGATTGAAGAACAAGACCAAGTGATGGCACAAAAACATGCCATCGCTAAAAAGACACCGATCAAAACGAAAAAATCATTTACCAAAAAGAGTAATCCTTTAGCCGTAAGTATTAAAGAGATTCCTTTAGATCAATACCGTTTAGATAAATATAAAAATGAAAAAGGCGATACGAATTTTTTATTAGAAGGAAATATCTATAAATTAGAAGTTAAAGAATTAACCAATAGTACGTTATTATCCTTTATCTTAGCGGATAAAGATGATGCTATTTATGTCAAACGATTTTTAAGAAACGAAAGAGATAAAGAGTTAGCAGAATCACTCTCTGAAAATGATTTGGTTCAAGTCGAAGGAAATGCAACTTATGATACCTTCCAAAAAGATGTCGTCGTCTTCGCCAATGGTATAAACTTTATTGAAAAGAATAAAAAAGAAGAACGAATAGATAAAGCAAGAGAGAAACGCATCGAGCTTCATTTGCATACGAAGATGTCAAATATGGATGCTGTGAGTGATGTCAGTGAATATGTCGATCAAGCCATCAAGTGGGGACATGAAGCCATCGCGTTTACAGATCATAATGGTTTATATGCTTATCCTGACATTTATAAAGCATGTAAAGGGAAGGATATTAAACCAATTTATGGTGTGGAACTCGATTTTGTGAATGAACATGAGTTTGTGATCACGTCACCATCTGATAAAGATATATTATTAAAAGATGCAACTTTTGTCGTCTTCGATATTGAAACAACTGGTTTATCAGCAACCAGGGATAAGATTATCGAAATTGGTGCGGTGAAAATTGTCCAAGGTACAGTGGTTGAAAGGTACCAATCATTTGTCAATCCGGAAGAACCTATTTCTGAGTTTACGACCAATCTCACATCAATTACCGATGATATGGTGATGGGTGCGCCAAAGATTGAAGAAGCACTCCCAGCTTTTTTAAACTTTATAGAAGATGCGATTTTAGTCGCACATAACGCATTATTTGATGTGGGACACATTGAAGAAAATGCGAAAAAATTAAACCTTGATTTCACACGTCCTTTAGTCATCGATACGATGAATCTCGCACGTTATTTTTATCATGAAAATTTGAAACGGTTCAACTT
This sequence comes from Acholeplasmataceae bacterium UBA6181, assembly GCA_002422135.1. Taxonomy (GTDB): domain Bacteria; phylum Bacillota_I; class Bacilli_A; order Acholeplasmatales; family Acholeplasmataceae; genus UBA6181. Next base: position 3,839 of record DITP01000054.1, on the reverse strand, counting down.
AAAAGCTGTCGCTAAATATTTTAAAGTCAAACAAGAACAACATCACCGTGCCGATGATGATGCCAACGTGACCGCTCAAATCTTTATTTCAATGCTCGCAGATCTCTCTCAAAAAGGAATTAAGACCTATCAAGGTATCAATGAAGCCATTGATATCAAAGATGCATGGAAACATGCAAGGCCTTATCACTTAAATGTTTTGGTGAGAAATCAAACGGGCTATAAAAACCTATTTAAGATTATTAGCGATGCACTTACCACCCATTTTTTTGGTGGACCTCGCACTTTAAAATCTGTACTCGAAGAATATCGTGAAGGTTTATTGGTGGGGAGTGGTTGTAGTAATGGGGATGTTTTTCAAATCGCTTTAAATTCAGGTGATGAGTTTTTAAAGGAAGCCATCAGCTATTATGACTATATTGAAGTTCAACCACCGCAAGTCTATAAACATTTAAAAGAAGATTTAGGACCTTTAGCCGATGAGATTATTGAAGCGACGATTTCAAAGATTGTGAGATTCGCAAAAGAATTGGATAAAATCGTGGTAGCCACCGGTGATGTTCATTATTTAGAGAAATCAGATGTACTCTATCGTGAAATTTATATTAGAACACCTCTCGTTGGTGGAGGTATTCATGAATTACAAAAATATGACAATATGCCTGAACAATACTTATTAACGACAGAAGAGATGTTAAAGTCAATGAGTTTTTTAGGCAAAGAACTCGCATCGGAGATTGTCGTCAAAAATACTCATATCATCAACTCAATGATTGATTCGATTGAAGCATTTCCAAAACAACTCTATTCACTTCCTGATGACGCATTTAAAGATTTGTTAGGTATTGAATCTATTTCTGATGAAATGAAGCGTTTAGTCTATGATAAGATGAGCCATGTTTATGGTGAAAACCCCCATCAAATGGTCAGTGAAAGAGTGAATCGAGAACTGAATAACATCATCGATAATAATTTCGCACCAAACTATTTCATGGCGCATTTACTCGTTAAAAAGTCATTAGAAGATGGCTATTTAGTTGGTTCTCGTGGATCAGTTGGATCTTCTCTAGTGGCGACGCTTTTAGATATTACTGAAGTGAATCCACTTAGACCCCATTATCGTTGTCCAAACGGTGATTTTACGGTTTTCCATTTGAATGAAGAAGAAATAATGAAATATGGATTAACCAAAGAACAACGTGAGTTTCAACCCTATTTTAAGAATATACAATCCGGATATGATCTACCGACACACATTTGCCCCATATGTGGGGAAAAACTTGAAAAAGATGGCCATGATATTCCGTTTGAAACATTCCTTGGTTTCGATGGCGATAAAGTCCCTGATATCGATTTGAACTTTTCTGGAGAATATCAATCAAAAGCGCATGCCTATGTCAGAGAATTACTTGGTGAAGATCAGACATTTAGAGCAGGAACCATTCAGACAGTCGCGGAACGGAATGCTTATGGGTATGTCAAAGGCTATTTTAGTGATAAAGGTATCGAAATTAGAAATGCTCAAACCGATCGTTTAGCGAAGAAAATTGAAGGTGTGAAACGCTCCACAGGACAACACCCTGGGGGGATCGTCATCGTTCCCAAATATAAAACGATTTATGATGTCACGCCGATTCAATATCCTGCCGATGATACAAGTAGTGAGTGGAAGACCACGCACTTTGATTATCATTCTTTTGAAGCAAACTTAATTAAACTTGATATCTTGGGTCATGATGATCCGACGATGATTAAATTCTTGATGGATTATGTGATGGAACATGAACATGAATTTCCATTCCATAGAGCACAAGATATTCCACTTGATGATCCTAAAGTCTATGAGCTTTTTTGTGGAACTGACGTGATTGGGGTGAAACCTGCAGAAATCATGAGTGATGTCGCATCCTATGCGATTCCAGAATTTGGAACGCAGTTCACGAGACAAATGCTTGTCGATATTAAACCGAATACATTCGCTGGATTAGTCAAAGTATCTGGATTGTCTCATGGAACTGATGTGTGGTTAAAAAATTCACAATCCTTGATTTCTGGAACAACTGATTATGGCACCATTCATTTTAATGATATTATCGCGTGTCGTGATGATATTATGGTCCAACTCTCAGAATTTGGACTTCAACCGCTTCGTGCCTTTGAAATCATGGAGTTTGTCAGAAAAGGTAAACCATCAAAAGAAAAAGCGAAATGGTTAACCTATGAACAAGAAATGAAGAAGAACAATGTCCCCGATTGGTACATCTGGTCAGCAAGTCAAATTAAATACATGTTCCCCAAAGCCCACGCGGCAGCCTATGTCATCATGGCGATGCGGATTGCATGGTTTAAAGTTTATAAACCTTTATTATTCTATAGTGCTTTCTTTTCGAAACGTGCGGTTCAATTTGATTATGAAATTATGATTGCGGGATCGAATGCGATCCGCAATAAAATGATTAATATCAATGAAACATTTAATAAGAAAGTGAAAGATGAAAACTTAATCGTTACGCTTGGTGCAGCTCTAGAAATGACAAAGCGTGGCTATAAATTCTTACCCATTGATATTAACTTATCAGAAGCCACCACATTCACCATGGAAAAAGATGGACTCAGAATGCCTTTTAGTGCGATTGATGGCTTAGGTAGTTCAGTTGCCTATGATATTATTGAAAAACGAAATGAACGCCCCTTTACATCGAGAGACGATGTGAAAGAGCGGACAAAGATTAATAAAACAATCTTCGAAAAATTAGAATCTTATGGGGCATTTAAGGATCTAAAATCGGAAAATAATGTGATTGAGGCGGGATTGTTTGCACTTTAATCGGCAGATGATATAATAATCATAGATTATAAAGGAGTGATTTATATGCGTGAAACATCAAATCCAGTCTTTCGCTCAATTTCAAGGAGTGAAACTTACACAAGTGCCGATGTCGCAACTTACGGTGGCATTATTATTAAAACATTATTTTTATTATTAACAGCTGTAGGCGCGGGCTTTTTATCCATCATGTATGTTCCAGTGGAAACATTATATTCCATGTTAATGGTCGCCATGGTTGTTGGCTTTATTTCAGTCATTATAGCCTCACGTAGTATAAGACTTGCGATGCCTTTTTCGATTCTTTATAGTTTAGCTGAAGGGCTACTTCTAGGCATTATTACTGCGATCTTTGAAGCGATGATTCCAGGGATTGCTTTAACGGCGATTATGGGAACTTTAGTCATTTTCTTTGTGATGTTATTCTTATATGCTTCAAGAACAATTCGTGTGACGAATCGATTTAGACGGATCATGTTTAGTGTGATGTTAGGTCTACTTGTATTTTTCATATTATTTGGTATACTATCATTGTTTGGTAGCACCATGATGGCAAACATCATGATGAACCCAATGATTGCATTAGGTGTCGGTGCGATTATGATTATTGTGGGTGCACTGATGTTAACCCTTGATTTTGAACGTGCTGAGTCCATTGTTGAAAATGGGGCAGATAAACGTTATGAATGGATGGTTTCCTTAGGTCTTATGGTAACTATCGTTTGGATTTATATTGAAATTTTAAGATTCGTTGCCATCTTAACGATGAGCAGAAATCGGTAAATCGTTAATAGAGAATAAGTAATCAATGGTTGTTTGAAAAAAGAGAGTTTAGCAATGCTGAAAGCTAAACCAAACAGTGTTTGATGAATTCATCTCTTGAGAGGTGCTAATCACACCCGTATGCCTTGCGTTAAAAGGTTTGAGGGCTAGAGACATCTAGAACTAAGGTGGTACCGCGTAATTTATACGTCCTTAGCATGACTAAGGACGTTTTTTTTTAGAGATAAAG
>DITP01000042.1 GCA_002422135.1 Acholeplasmataceae bacterium UBA6181 | reverse complement strand
TCATAATCATATTGGTGACCCGTACAGGCTCACGAATTTTCCCGAGAAACACTGGGATATCTAGGATGAAAGTTCATGTTTTCCTATGGTAATTTGGTGACCACTCTGTATTTAATATTGTTGATATATTTTAATACTTTAAGTTTGAAAGAGATTTTTTTAAAATCAAAAACAATTTTACATCGAATCATCAATATTCTAAAGTCCTAATGTAAACACGTTTAAATTAATGCCTAAAATCTTATTATATTATGTGGAATTTAGCACTCTGAAATTATGGATTATTAAAAAAATTAGTCATAAATAACAATAAAAAAGGTTAGCTCGCTAAATTATTGTAGAAACTAACCTTTTCGTTCCTAATTAAGTTAGTATTTTCGCATTAGTTATGTCCCCGCCTGGCATAAAGTATAATATCATTTGCCGGCATAGAAGTGGGGACATATGGTATCGTAAGTAAAGGATTAATATACCATCCGTCAAAAGTGTAACCCTCATTTGTGGGACTATACAACTCAATTGTTTCACCGAATTTATAGGATGAAGTTGTTGAAGATTTTGGAGAAACAAAGCCTAATTGAATGAAATCCATACTATTTTTTGTAGTACCATTACCAAGATTCCCGTAAGAGTTATATCCCCAAATAAATAGTCTTCCGTCGGATGTAACAATAGAAGAGTGATCACTTCCAAGTGATACTTTGACAATTTTTTCATTTGAAGATAAAACGAAACGATTAGTTACATTCATGAGTGAAAAACTGTCAAAAATACTCCCATTACCTAGTTTTCCATATTTATTATCTCCCCAAACAAGAAGTCTTCCGCTAGTAGTAATTACTGCACCATGATTCGAACCTAAGGTAATTGTGTCTAATGTTTCCCCTTCAAAGAATTCAACTCCGTTTTCTAATAATGTTGGTAAATCATTAGTAATACTTAAGATGTCACCGTCACTTTCAGACCCATATGCATATGTACCCCAAATAAAAATTTTACCTGTGGATGTCATTGCAGCTGATTGATTATTCTTCATAGATATTTTTGTTATTATTCCCGAAAAACCTATACTGAATGAAATTCTTGTGGGATTTTTTTTGGCAACCATTGTTCCATTGCCTAATTGGCTTTGAGTATTTTTACCCCACGTAAAAACTTTTCCGCTTGAAGTCAATGCGGCAGAATGTGAATGGCCTAACGAGACTTGAGTTATTTTATCGCTTGCAGATTTGTCAAAGAGGTTGGTTATATCTATTGGTAAACTTGAAAAATAATAATTATCAAACCCAAGTTGATATGCATCATTATTTCCCCAAATGAAAATTCTGCCATTCGAAGTTACTGCAGCAGAATGAAGATTGCCTAATGATATATTAGTCACTTTTTCATCTGTGATTAGCTTAAAGTTTTTAGTTATATCAATAGGAATTAATGAAGAATTAGTGGACCCGTCACCTAATTGTCCTTTCGAGTTGTTCCCCCAAGTAAAAACCCTTCCAAAAGAAGTGATTGCTGAAGAGTATGAATAAGCTAACGATACTTCCGAGACTAACTCACCATCTTTTAATCCAAACCACTTCGTAATATCTGTAGGAACTAATTTCATTGACGTTGTCCCATCACCTAATTGCCCACTAAGATTACATCCCCAAGTGAATACTCTGCCTTTCGAGGTAATTGCTGCAGAATGGCAAACACCAAGTGATACATCTAAAATGAACTCTCCAGCTTCCAATGGTATATCTTCTAGTGGATCATAATCATCATAAATATTATAAGTTATTTTATATTCATTAACAGACCATTGGGCATAAAAAGATTTATCCCCAATATTTCCCATCTCTAGTTTTACAATCTTTTCTCCACTAAATTCTGGATTATCGTACCATCCAATAAATGTATAACCTTCTTTAGTTGGAATTTTGAAACTAATAGTTGGTGTATTTATACTATAGACTGAGGGATTTAACCCGTTTACACCACCAAAAAGATAGTAATCAATATTATATTCTATTGCTTCCCATTTAGCAAAGAGTGTGATGTCTTGGCTCGGTACAATATTTGTTGTATAAGGAGTATTTGAAAACATATCTCTAAACCATCCTATAAAAATATAACCTTCTTTTATCGGTGATGGAAAAGTAAATTCTGTTGAAAAATCTTGTGTAATCGAATCCGCATTTGATCCACCATTACTCTCAAATCTTATTGTATATTGATTTGGCACCCATTTTGCGTAAAGAATTATATTTATTGATGGGGTAGAAATAAACTTGTATGGGGTATTTAAACCTTCGTCACTATACCAGCCTTGAAATGTATAGCCTAATCTCGTAGGTTTTATTGGTTCACTCACTAGTCTTGCATAATCTTGAGTGATCGCAGATATTGGTGTTCCACCATTAGAATCGAATGTAATTGTGTATTGATTAACATTCCATTTTGCGAATAGGGTTATGTCATTATTTACCGTATTATTTGTGAATGACCATCTTTCATCAAAAGTAACGCCGCCATTAACACTCGTATACCATCCTTCAAGAGTATGACCTTCTCTAGAAACTTGAGGAATGATTATGGTATTTCCTGGCATAACATAGACAGGTGCAACCTCTGATCCACCATTAGAATTAAATGTAACTTTCACGGATCCAATAGGTATATAATCATCTTCTAAAATCCACTTAGCAAAAACTGTTAAATTGCTCGATATACCTCTTTCTTGTAAAGAGTTTAAAGTAAAAAGGTCTCTGAACGTGTTATTGTCCCAGTACCATCCAGCAAAAACAAATCCTTCTTTTTCCGGATCTGTCGGTAAAGTTATTGTTGATTCTTCTCCAACTTTAATTGGATCAACTAACGTTCCTCCATTTGAATCAAAATTAATTGTAAAAGATACACTTGTTTGATTACATGCTACTAATAAGTTCGCTGCAATAAACATAAACGTTAATAAAATCCACTTTTTCATAAATACCTCTCGTGTTTTGATAGATATAATATTTTACCATTTTTGAACTATAAATTCTTTTCGTTTTTTGTATTTCTGATAAAATTACAAAAAATAGACTTTTATATAAAGTTTCCCTGTATTGCTACACACAGTTATTTTGTCTGTCCACAATACAGGGGGATATTTAAATATGATGTGGTTTTTTGATTATCTTTTATTAACTCTCGTAGACCATATCTTTTGTCCAGTACACTCTCCACAACTTCATGATTTTATCTCTCTCAATAATATCCACTTCTATGTGAAAGTCACAAAGTCTATTTGTGATTGTGTCATAGTTGATGTATGCGGTGATATTTTCATTTGTTATGGTGACTTTTGAAATCAACCAAACGATGAATCTTTGCTTTTCATCTAATGTATTTGCATCGTCCCATCTTTTCTTAGCTTTCTTTAAAAATGAATCAAACTTATCTACCGTTATTCGGTTAAGTTGTTCATGCTTCTTTTCAAGTTCCCTTTGTTCTCTTTTCAGCTTACCTTGTTGATCTTTTATTGATGCAACTTCTTCTAGTGCGAATAGTGAGAATGAACTTTTTACCAAACTATTCGCTTGTGAATCTAGTTGCACATCAATGGCATTTAGTTTATTTTGGATATCACTTATTTTATCCTTCAAAATACGCTTCTCATCACTTACTTGTGCATTTATTGATCTAACTTTACTTTGCGCATCGACTGAACCAATTAAATTGGGAATGACTATTTGTGTTATCCAATTATCCAAATAGACTGTTGGTATTTCTTTTGTTTCACACGTTGCTGTATTATAGTTTTTATGCCCGTATCTTATATATGGTTTTCTATATTTATTATTGTAAGATGTCATTCCATTATACTTCGCATTACAAGTTCCACATTCAACAATTCCTGTGAGCAGGTATTTTGAAGGACTGAAGTCGAGCATTGCTGTATTACTGCGTTTATTCAGTAAATGCTGAACTTTATCAAAAGTATCTTGATCTACAATTCGAGGTAATCCCCCAGGTATTCGTACTACATCATCTTCATTATTGGGACGATCTGCCCGATTAGTTCTGCTCTTTTTCTTTGATGTTATATTAAAAATATATTCTCCTATGTATTTTCTATTCCTAAGAATATCATAGAAGCATTGACTGAAGGGTTGTCCTCTTTTAGTTTTATATCCATTTTCATTTAGATATTCCTTTATTTTTCCATGCGACCATCCTTCGAGTGTTTTATCGAAGATGATTCTAACTGCTTCAGCTTCTTTAGGATTAATAATATAGCTTTTATTAGGACCAACATCAAATCCAAGCGGTGGGACTCCACCAATGACAAGTGTTTTCTTTGCATTTTGCATGATACCAGCAAATGATCTTTTTGCAAGATGCTTTGAATAATACTCATTGATTCCTGCTGTTATTAGTGCAAATAAGTGTCCTTCGGGCGTACTATCGAATCTTTCTTCAACACTGATGATCATGATTCCTCGTTGCTTGAGTATCTTTTGATAAAACATCTGATCTTCGACATTTCTTGCGAGTCTTGATAGATTATATACCAAAAGATATCCCCATTTTGAATGTTCACTATCCTGAATCATTCTTTGAAAATCATCTCTCTTATCATTTGTACCTGTCGTTGCTTCATCGATATATTTATCAATCAGTGTAATATCGTGTTTTTTACAGAATTCTTCAATTCTTTCTAATTGATAATCGATGCTTTGTTGTTGCTGTCTATCGGATGAGTATCTACAATAGCAACTTGCATATCTTTTCATTTTGTATTCCTCCTTAATGAAAAAGAGAACCCTATTCGGATTCTCCTTGATTTTTTTCTAATATTTCTATTTTTATATTCTCGTTACCAACAATGACTCTATCAACAATTAACCTTATCAGTTGTTTAGATAGAATATTATTTTTGAATAGAATTTCTTCACCAATATTAAGCTTTCCTTTTTTATCGATGATCGATTCATATCCTTGAATAGCCTCATCTGCAAGTTTGATTTTTTGTTTCAAATTATCAATTTCTTTGGTGTTATCTTCAATTCTCTTCTCAAGTGATGCTTTCTTCGATTCTCTTATTTCCGGTTCAAGTAAAAGATCCGTTAAATTATCAATTTTGTTTTGAAGATTATCTATCGATTTTTGTATAGATTGTTTTAATCTTTTCTTAGATTCGAGTGATGCATTAAATTTTGATGTGTCAATCTGATTGGATTCGAGATATTGTTCCATTACTTTATATACATCTCTTTTTACTTGGCTTTCGATATCACTTGCATCAATACCTTTATTGCTGCATGTTCCACCATTCTTTTTTAGGTGGTTTGGACAAACGTAATATTGACGACGTGGTTTATTTTTACCATTACTGACAGATGATCCATGCATTTTAGCACCGCAGTGTTCACATTCCATTACACTTGTGAGCAAATAATCAGAATCTGTCTTGTATCCTTTTCGAACTTCAAGTATTTTTTGCACTTCATCAAACTGTTCTACTGTGATGATTGGATCTTTGATGCCGTCTTCAACCCATACTTCGTCGAATTGTTTTTTTACGATCTTACTTTGCTTTCGATCCTTGCGATTGTATCGATATATCCCTTTATACTTTACATTTACTAGCATGTCGTGAATCGTACTTACGGTGAAATCATTGCCTTTTCTAGTTTTAATGTTTCTTGCTTTGAGATCATCGATGATATCTCCGTATGAATATCCAAGTTCAATCTTATCAAAGATATCTTGAACAACAACAGCTTCATGAGGATTTTGGACCAGGTAGTTATCTTCATCAAACTCGTATCCATAGTTTGCAACTCCTCCACCCGACTGACCTTTAGATGTTTTGTGGATGAGTACTGCTTTTGTATCTTCAGCGATTCGATGTACATAGTATTTATTGAAAGCAGCAACGATATCATATTTCAATTGCCCAATGGCTGATAGGTCTATCGGATCATCGACCGCGATAATTACACCACCATTTTGATAGAATTTTTCATTATAGATTCTTAAATCGAGCGGATCTCTTGAAAATCGATCCCACTTAGTGACAATCATCACTTTGACTTGATTGAGTTCGAGGAGTTCAACTATTTTTAAGAATTCATCACGGTTTTCAGTGAACATTCCCGATTTTTCAACATCTTTATAAGTACCAATGACTTTGAAATAGGCTTTATGAGCTTCAACAAACTCATTACATGATGCAATTTGTGTCTCAATTGAGTTTTCTGATGTATCTTTTGTGCTTTTTCTGGCATAGATACAGGTCGGAATAGGTGTATTTCCACCATCCTCCATGATTCTTGATAGTATTTTTTGCTCATCTTCACTAAATTTTCTCACAAAATCACCTTTTTCCTCAATATTACCTCTATTATAGCGTAGTTTGATGTGTTTTTCGATAGTAAAAAGCGACCATACTTTGTGAGTATGATCGCTTTTCTATTACTTTAATTACAGCTTCTTAAACAAATTCCAGCCATCGACTGAATTGTATTTTCTCTCTATGTAAGACTTACGATTACTAATTATCTTATTCTTCTCATCAATTGATATTTTTGACCTATTCGTCAGTAGTTTTCGAATTAGTCGCTCCAACTCATCTTGATAAAGTTCAATATCTTCTTCATTTAAAAGACTTAATAATGGATCAACATTTTTCACACTACTTAATTCATATAGAATTCTATCGAGATATGTCATATATTCATGACCTTTTTTCTTACTCTTAAACTTCTGCTTTATCTCTTGATATGATTCATATTCCTTGTAGCCAAGTGATGCTGGTCTAATACCTTTGAATTTATGCCAACTATGTGGAGCAAAACCCCATGTGATGATATATTTAGTTCCTGCTATTAGATGATCTGTTTCAACTTCAAATGTTACCCCAGCACCATAGGTGGTGGCATAACTGATACCTATTACATTCATATAATTCTCTCCTTTTGGTTTTCTTTTTTAAATCTAAAAATCCTGTGAAACAATTAAATATTATTCATTTTGAAACAGTAGCTTTGCAATAAGCTTATTGATTTCATGCTTTTTCCTGTCACTAATCGTTGAAGTTGCCCCTTCTTTGACTGATGACTTGAGCACTTTGTCCTTTAATTCTGCTCGCTTGTATTTCAGCACCATTGCTTTCACCTCCATCACACGCCACGCAATGTGTCGTATAATAGATAGTTCCAGCCTTATTTTCTAAACATGGTGTGACAATCTATTCTTTTAATTTTTAATCTTTAAAGAAGACATGCGAATCTAAGCGATCCGCATGTCAGTGTTACTTGTTATGCCTCAAAGATAGCATCGATCTGTTCTTTATCATCGTAGTTGATGGGTGCTGTCTTTGATTCTTTCTTATCCTCAGGACTTAGTCCTCGATCGGTGAAGTACCAACGCATGAGCTCATCATTGGCATCACGCTGAAATCTGAATGTGATTGCTTTGACATGAAGATAGTTGTCTGTTTCACTCACTTTTCGATCCTTTCCGTAGGTCTTCACAAAGGACTTCTTCTCAAGATACCTAAGCACATTTGACCATTGATAGATGTTGTGCTGCGAGAGTTCCTTTGCTATGACTTGCGAAATCACAGTGACTTCAATGATGGTTTCACTGATATACTGCTTATACCCAATGAAGTCTCCACTAGAAACGAGTTCCATCAGTTGAGCCTTATTCGCTTTGTATGCCATACGATGTTGATTTCGAATGATGAAAGTCTTGATGATATCAAGCGCTTGAGACTCAATACTTCGAACGGGTACTTTACCATTCTCAAACTCGACTAGATAGTCCCTAATTTCATCTGCTGAGAAGTCAGGATACTGAAAGAACTCTTTAATTAGTTTAGCAGTCATGTAGATGATCGCAAGTTTTGAGATGATTCGACCTGAGTACTGATCTCTGGTGGTGATGAGTTGATCGAGTTCATCTTCACATGCATCGAATAGCAACTTTCTTTCACTTGATTTCATTTGGCTGTAGAAATGAATGAACTCCGGTCCAATATGGCCATATGAATTTAAGATACTTCGTTTAATTGACTTTGCATGATGAGCACTTTGCGTCCAATTGAGGTTATCAAATTCTAAGAGTCTGGGAATAGATCCACCGGTCTTACTTGATTGTTCGAGAATACTGGATTCTGATGAGATAGCTATTAAGCCACTCCAACTACCCTTACTCTGCTTGAACTCGCTGTTGACATCGAGTCTGTTCTTATCCTCACCTTGTGCCATGTTATAGATAAGCGTAGATAAATCCTTTTGCCCTAACACGGTTGCATCATCAACAATAATCGGAACCCCGTTTGCACCAGTGAATGTTTTCACTAATGAGTTTTGCGTTTGCGAAAAAGTACGAATGATTCCCCTATTTGATATAGAGGGACTACCCCATAGACTTGCTAACATTTGTAGCATCGTCGTTTTTCCAGTAGAGCTCTGGCCTGTAAAATTGAAAATCATAGTTCCGATATCGCCATACTCTCTAAGTTCTGAGGCTGCAACTGATGAAAGACCAATAGCAAATGCAAGTCTAGTTTCTTTGTAAGGAAGAATATGCTCATCCAAGAACCTCTGATAGTCTTCTTTGGTACCCATTTTGAACTTGTAGTTATGCTCGACAAAGGTGCTCGTTTTACCTTTGTATGCCGTGTCTCCAAGAAGGAACCTCTTCGTGCCATCACTCATAATGGTGAATCCAAGATTGTTATGATAGTAATCAACTTGTCCCGTTCTCACCCTATTTTGAATCTCCTGAGCGATGTACTCTCTCATATGGTTTGTGTACTTGAACGAGCTAAGAACATAACCATTCTTGTTAAGCATCTGATTTGCAGCCTCCTGAGAGGTGTTGAAATCAGTGAAGTTGATCTCAAAGGTGCGCAGAACACCACTTGCAATCGACTCCTCAAGTGTTACAATGTAACTCTGGTTGTCGCCATGACAGGCGACCTTTACATTTTTGATCTGAAGGAGGTTTCCAACTGAAACTACTCCATCAGAAAACACAGCAAGCATTTCGAAGTTGCTGTAATCCGGGCTTATGTAAGCCATAGAACATCATCCTTTCGTAGCACTAACGCAGTGTTGCGCTACAATAGATTGTCCTAATCATATTTTCTAAACAAGATGTGACAAATGAAAAGCTGTGGTATTATTTAACTAGAGGTGATACATCGTGTCTCAGAATACTATTTCATCCAAAGATGCATACAAGAACAACACACATCGAAGTAAGAACGATCCTTTATATGAATCAGACCTTTTTATGGCAATGGAGCATTTATTTATATACGTGTACACGAAGAGGGCTATGAAACTTAAGCATCGATCGAATCGAAGCACTCATAGAAAAACCAATTTGAACTTAGATATAAAGGACACAACCATTATCGAACTCATGAGAGATTTTCTCTTAAAAAAAGATCTCGCAGAAACATATAGCGTTCCTCAAGATCTCAAATTCTTCCGCAAATTTCACAAATCATATACAGGATCTATCACATTTTCTACACTCTATACAAGTTTTCACAATCTAAAGACTAAGAAATTTATACAAAAGTTTCCTAGTGTTACGTTTAACAATTTATCCTTATCTCTACAAAAGCGACTAGGTATAGTTGTGACGGAAAATATACTGAATGATGATTATGATACTATCAAAGATTTTCTAAGAACATTTTGAAGTAGGACTTTTAGAGCCCTACTTCTTTTTAATTTGTCTTTTTGCCCTTTCATCTAGCATGATTTCTACTTGATCGCCTGACTTGTAGATGGTGAAAAAATCGCTGATTCTCACCTTGTATCCGAGCATCACATGATGAAGGATTGTTCTTTCAAAGAAATATATCATTGTGTGAATCAAATCTTCATCCATTCCAGTTCTCATCGATAATGTTTTGATGATTTCTTTCTCATCGATCAATAAAGATTTTCTTCGATCATTCATAGTTGAAAAGCTCCTTCATTTTTACATCAAGAAACACACTCAAGCGGTATAACGTCTCAACTTTTGGATTCGTTTTTCCATTTTCAATATTCATCAGCGTTGTATAGTTCACCATCGATATTAAACTGAGTTCATGTCGTGTCAACTTTTGATTTTCCCTAAGTTCCTTGATTCTTTTACCCAATTTTTTTTGCTCTTTCATATCGATTCCTTTCGGTGTGGTTTGTGTGGTTCTCGTGGTATTACGCTTGAATCTTATCTACATCTTTTTTCTTTTTATCAACAAATCTGCAAATCTTTTCTGGCATTTTATGTGATGTATCTGATACAAATACTTTGAAACCTTGTCCAAGTCTCGTTCTAATGGCTGTTCGTTCAGCGACATCATAGATCTCACCTGTTAATCCGGACTTCACTTTGAATCCTGGCTTTTTGATGGGTGTGAAAGAAATGTAGTTCTTCTTAGTTACTTTGAATCCGTCTCTAACGTGTTCCATTGTTAGCTTTTGTTCAAGTTCGATGACCTCAGTTACGAGTGCTGGAGACAGTCCTAACTTCTCAGCAACAAGTCTTGCCATCTTTGATTGGTCAATATAGCTGATGTTTTCATCTGGTTTGTATTTTGCTTTTGGCATGTTATTTTCTCCTTATTTATTAGTACTCTGATGCGAGTAGCATGGTTGAGTGATCAATATCATCGATCACGAATACTTTGACTTTATCCAAGCAGAGATATGCCTCTACTTTTTTTAGATGGATTGTTTGTTTATACTCAGGTTCTTCTTGCCTATGTTCCATCTCGATGTATTTGTCTTTTACAATAAATTCAAACACTTGAAGATAGTCGACTTCATCATTTTTAACAATCTTATCAACTTCATTCCACATGAGCAATTGAATCTCAAGTGGTACTTGTTCAATGATACCCCTAGTGATGTATCTGGTCATTGGATTAAAGGTATACTTAGGATTCATGACTGTTACCCCTTAGTACGGTTATACGGTCTGCAATAAACTGGTAGTCTATTGCATTACCACTAGATACTCTAGCTTTAATTGCGATTATACTACCTTCACTAAAAAGACCATATGAAGCCATTTTCCGATGTGTATCAATCATGATGAGGTCTGTATTAGTTCCTGTATTGACTTCTATAGTGAATCTTTCTATTACCCCATCTTGATTCCGATGTGTTTCTTTGATCCTTCCGATGAGAATGCATTGATTTAGCATGTTGTTATTTCCCCTACCTTTCTTTTTAAACTTGGAGTAATCTCTGCAAAAATGATACGTGTGTCATCAAGTAGACCAATGGTTGATAAAAAATATGTAGACTTTTCATCGTAACTGTTTTGAATCAATACAGGCAAGTTTTCCTCTTTTGAGATTTTTGCAATAAACTGAATACTTGATTCTAATAAATGATAGATAATATCATGCATGGAATCCTTATCTAGTCTTTTTTCTTTAAATTTTAAATTAAAACAATCGAATACATCGGAAGTTAATATGTAACTTGAACCGCCTTTTCTGTGACCCACAACCCCCATAATCGAATCGGGGGTATCTTTGGGTAAAAAAGGTAGTCTTGCTTCGTGTTGATATGCACTGATTTGTATATGGTCTCCTTCGACTCTTACCATCATTGGTCCATTGAGCACTATGATTTCTTTTAAGTTATTTTCCATTTTTATCTCCATAATATGTTTTATTTTCCCTGATTGAATAGTAGTTGTGATCTGATACAATCAAATGATCCAAAATCTCAATTCCGATCATTTTACCGGCTTCTATTAAAGATTTTGTTGTTTGTATGTCAGCACCAGAAGGCTCAACATGACCGCTTGGATGATTATGAGCTAAGATGACTGAGTTGCAGTTAGTAACAATGGCAGTTTTGAATACTTCTCGTGGATGGACTAAAGCTTGATTCAGTGTCCCAATATGTATCACTTCGACATAATTAGCAAATCCTTTTGCATCGAGACCAATAGCGCATAACCATTCACGATCTTTGTAGGCAATCATTTCTTGAAAGAAAACGCCGACATCTGATGGCTTATCAATTTTTTGACTAAACTGAGAGTATCTCTTCTTCTTTCTAATATGCAACTCAACTAAGTGGAACGATTGCTCTAAATTATTCTTTCTCATCATCTTTAATCCTTACCCTCATTCCATTTTTTGAACTATTAAAAAACTGTTTTTCTTTGCCAACCATAACATTCCCATTTCGATCTTTCATCACTAATGTTCTTTGTACATAACCTGATATGTCATGATTTTTTCCTCCAAATCTCATATTTTGTACAAGATTACCATGGAAAAAACCGTTTTGAATCGAAGGAACTGATGATCCTTTATGATGACTTGTTTGATTTCTCTTTTTTATTGGTTGATATTTAGTCCTGTTTATAACTTGAAATTGTTTTTGATTCTTCAAGATTTAGCTCCTCTCTGTTAAAGAAAACCGACTATCCATTTGGATAATCGGTTACTCTTTTTCTTGAATTATGTCATTATTTTGATTATTTGTGTTCATAATTATGATTGGATACCCAACATATATGTCATTTTGAATTGCTGCTTCAATTGCCTTTATAATTCTCGTCTTTGGATCATCGTTTACTGTTGATAACAAACTCCCTATAGCTTCAACTGAACCCGAACCTATTGCACTAAAGTCATCAATTTGGAGAACTGAGCCATCGCTGCCAATCATAAAGAGCTCGTTCTTGTATGCAAATAGAAATTCATTTAACATCTTTGGATTATAGTCTTTAGATTCAATCAATTTGATCTCTTCCATAGTATCCATAATTCTTCTAGCAACATTTTTTACTACATAGTTATAATTCAAAGATTCTTGTGATAATGTTGCTTGATCGATCAGTCCGTTAATGCTTTTGATCGCATTGATACCTTTAAGCAAGCCAGCTGAACCAATAAGCAGTTGATCTCTTCCATCCGGATGCCAAATTTTGCGATTATTCGGATGATTATTGCTCTTCTTTGTTCCACCTTTAGTATATTGACTATCAGAACCTAAATAAACTACTCCTTCGTGTATAATTCCCACAATCACGCTCATAACATTCGCCCTCTCATTCTATTAATTTTTTAGGAACTATAACCACGTTCCCGACAGCATGAATTCCAAAGATATTACTAGAAAGTTTATTCATAGGTAATCGCATCAACAAGCCCTCTTCGTTGACAATAATCTTATATCGAGTATTATTCGTTGGATAATATTCGATGTACCCTTGAACCTCTTCTTGTAGCTCCTTAAGTTGGAACTTCTCACCTTGTGGACGCACGATTTTAATTGAGTAATCCGGATTAATCACTAAAGCTTCACTTGTGTTCTTTCCTAATTGATATAATTGGAAAGGTATCACGACTTGGTTATTGCATCGTTCACAACATACCCCGCTAACTACTGGAAAGGCATTATGCTCTACTCCTTTAATGTCTTCATTACATATTGCACATCTCATGTGTTTCCCTCCTTGGATAAATGTAAAAAAACGACTATCTCATCGATAATCGTCTTCTTCAAAATAATAATATATGTTTATGATTTTTCCTTTTTCAAAACTGGGTCCCCAGAAACAAAAAATACAAACGAACGCCCTGAGCCGAGGATAAAACATCGAAAAGCGAGTTTCTGAGCTCGATGTTCCTCGCTTATATAACGGTCGAAATAGTTTACATTTTGACATGTATACACCTGCGAAACACAGGATCTTCTTTCTAGGGACATACTTATTATATCAAATGTAGTTATTTTCTTCCAACCACTTATTAAATTTTTCACTTCTGCTTTTCTTGCTGCTAAGTTTATTTCGCTTCAATACTTCATTAAGATTCAGAGTACCTTCGTTGATGGTTTTTAATAGATCTTTTTTAAATATTTTGAGCGGAGAGGTAACTTTAAAAGAACTCCTGCTGTTTTCTACATATGATTTAAACCCGTATTTTTGAACAATTTTTGGATCGACATAAAGTTTTCTATCTAAATTATACTCCAATTTACCTTTGTCAAATGCTTCTGAATTTGGATAAACATAAATTATATTTGATGAGGCTTCTTCAGTTTTGCCCCATTTACACCTTTCTTTTTCTACAAAACGTACATCAAAAAACTTATGATTATTGGTATAGAGTTGAATGTATGGTATTTTAAGCTGGCGTTTTATCAAATCGGTTGATTTTTCAACTTTGACACCGGTTCTATTTCTTAACTTCACATGGTGTTCCATTATGTATTCTTCTGTCAAAAGATTACTGTTGGCTTTCTCATTATTAGTAATGTCATTCTTAGTTGGTGTTACAAAAAAAGATTCATCATCAGAATATTTTTTGACATAGCTATTGATTTGCCTTTCAGCAACATTGTATTTTTCTTTGATGAATTCAATTGATTGTCCACTCGTAACTAGTGAAGCAATTATCTTTTGTTCGGGTTCTGATACTTTTCGCATTGATTTTCTCCATTCTATTAATCACTGTCATTAATTATTTTTTTCGCTATGAACATAGCAAGGCCGAGTATTAATATAGTCGCTATTATAATAAAAATCCAATTATCTCTAAGGAAAATTAGTCCTTGAACTACTAGCCACATAATGCCGTAGCGTATACCCCAATGAATAATACTTCCAATGTCTCTACCAGTTATAATACCGGCTTCATATAGACCACCAACTATTCCGAAAGCAAAATCATACAGTAGAAACACTATAAGTGCAGGAAATGCCCAATCGAGCAGGACGTTATTAAAAAGCGGTTCTGTTTGAAATAAAAATTCATATATCGTCTGATACCCCACTAAAAATTACCTCATCTTTCAATGACTTCACATTATATGCAAATTACTTGTTATGTAGAGCTTAATAATATCTTCATATTGCACATTGGGATGTATCACCGTTAAACCTTCATACTTTTCTAGGTAGTACTTTGTAAATGCGAACGCATCGATTTCGATTTCCTGTAAAACGTAAGTGGTAGAGTCATCAATATTATTCAAAATATCGGCATTTTCTAAAGAAATGGCATTTTTGAAAGCCTTACCCCAAAGTTTAGACAAATTGTCATCCATGTATGAGACCCAATTTAGCTGAAACCAGTGCCTATATTCGTGAACTAGTGCTTTAGCAGACTCGAAGAAGTCATATTTGTATTTTTAATTCAAAATGATCGCTACACTCGGTTTTAATACTAATCTGCTATCATCTTCTATCACATTAGAATAATCAAATGGTATCTCTTCAATGCCTAAATAATCCACAAGCTTTGAGATTAATAAATCAAGCTTCTTACAATATTTCATGTGTTCAATTTCATCTCTAGCCGTTATTGGAAAGTCAATGATTTTTTCTCAGATTCTGGAACATTTCTCATTTAGTCTCCCCCATTACACTTGATTCTTTAACTTTATTGAAACTTTTTAATACGGATATAGAAAACATATTTGCTATAGGTTCTTGATGTGTATGTGATTTATTGACCTTAATCTTTAGGTAAAAATCTGTTTTCTCGAGTAATTTACCTTTGATTGAATAAAGGTGAGTTTTAAATGAAATAATATCACCTATTTTCATGCTATCCAAACTCTTAATCCGCTGATTGTAATATTTTTCTTGTTCGTAATTCATATAGTCGAAATCATATATTGAATAAACATTCTCCAAGTTTTGATTTAAGACCACACGATAGTGTCCAATAAAACTATGTCTTTCTTGAAACTCTTTTATTTGGTTATATAGTTTAATTTCATCTTCTGTATTTTTACTATCTGATATACCATCAAAGTAAAATATAACTTTATCTGTATTAGCTTTAAAAAGATGTGGATTAATTATCTTCAGTAGTTTTTCATAAGTGTCTTTGGAATATATTCTAAAAAGAACACAGGAATCTTTAAATAATTTGTCATCGTTATTGTAAAAATTTCCTCTGTCGTATTTAACAGATTCTGGCATTTCATTATACATCTCCATGACTGAAAACAAATCAGAATCAAATGAATTACTCATCTTATCAGTATTAAAATATTCAGGTTCTAAAATTGTCCCGCTTTGATAAAGATCCATATAAATCAGTAATAAATATAATCCAGCCAAAGAGATAATTACATTTTTCAGTGTCCCATGTATCTTAAAAGACTCTGAATAGTTGTGTTTGATTTCTTGATAAGATCTTAACCAATTTACTTTATCGTATTTTCGATTATCCAAATTTATTTGTCTTGGTTTATTGTATATTTCCCATGTGCCGCCATTGAAGTTATAATTATCTTTAGTTAAAATGTCTCCAAATGGAATTATCTCATCTGTGTGCTCTTCAAAGTGAAAGTGATGTGAGTGTATCTTCACTACTTTCTTATTTAGCAGTAGTAAATCGTCAACATTTGACAGACAGTCATAATCAAAAGACCAGTCTTTTCTTTTCCACTGATCAAATTCCTTAATTTTTCTTTTATGAAATTTCATGGTTTTTGATCCGTCTAAATAGAATGGATATAAATGAGATTCAAAAAAATCTTTAGAGACTGATTCGATTTTTGAGCAAATTGAAAGGATCATATCGCTAAACTTTGCAGAATAGACATTTAGTTGATTGTCATCAAAATATACCGAATGTGCAAGTTGTATCAACTCTGTTTCAATTTGCTTATAGCTGCTCCAATATGAGTTTTTACGATTTGTTAGTTTCATTTTTTTACTCCAATCAATAAAATTTCTTTTAACACAATTCAAGATTGATGTCGTTTATCAATGTATCCCATAAAGCTATATAAATCAATTACCAGAAAAATTTCGCTATTGATTTATACGTTCTCGAATTTCTCAATAATATTAATATCCTCATCGCTTAATTGATAAATATCGAATATGGCTTTATCTATTCTGTTTTGAAGAGAAACTACATCGAATGAGGGATTTACATTTTTCTTTTCAAGTATTTCTTTTACAATATTACCAATCAAATTTTTATCGTTTTTATTTGCTTGAGGTATAGGTATTTGTGATAGGGGAGTTCTATATAATTCCAACATATCACCTTTTCTCTTACTATTTGTTTTCAACCAATAGTATACCAACTTGGAATTCAAAACACCCAATATGTAGAACAGAGAGTAGTTCGTATTTTTTTCTGTAATATAGTAAACGTCCGCCGATGCATACCATGGTAATTCATTATATCCGAAGGTATTTTTTTTACTTCTTTGTGGGGCAACTATTTTAGGTGAAACAAATATTTCAGGATGTGCTGTACCTCTTCTTAAAACCATCCAAGAATCTGGATTCTCAGAGTTAATTTCTCTAATTCTTGTAAGAATATCTTTAAATTTACTTAAATGTTCAAACGCGTTTTTAGTTAGTTTTGTATTGGGTCCAGAATATATAATGTACTTACTTGATTGTTTTTCAGTCCAATATTGTTGAATATCTGAATTTTTATAAAATGGTACAAAATTGTTATCCTCTTTTAATAGTTCAATTGATTTCAGATCTCTTGGATTTTCCTGATTCAAAACAAATACACCATCACCTGTGTAGTAATCAGTATGTTCATTACTATACTTTATATTTCTATTTGTTAAAAAATCACATCCACCCATTATTCCTGTATTTATATCAGCTACATCACCTAGAGTCACAGAGTTATTCTTAATCTTTTCAATCAAGTCAGAACCAGACTTTGATTCCTGATTGATTCTTATGTAATAATCACCTGTGGTTAAATCAAATAATTCATTCTTACTGAGTTCTCTACAAGATACTAAATCTGATGTTCCTTTAAGAACCGAGATAATTTCGTTAGATTTTAGCGTTCCTTGGGATTTTGCTGATATAATTTTTGAGTATGAATCATTTTCCTTATTCTTCTCTAGCAAAAGAATCATATTATGTTGACCCTTTGCGGAATCAAAAATTTTAATTTCTCCGAAGTTTACTATATTTATTATTGCTGTTCTGCTAAAAATATCTTTTCTTAATAAATTTGCGTTATCAGCCGTTGGAAAATAGTTTGTTGTAATAAATGATAAAACTCCATTATCCATTAGTAAATCAATGCCTAGATGATAGAAGAAATAGAAATAATCCATTTTTCCTCTATAAAATCTATTGCCTAGACTGGAATGCTTGACTAGCTGGAATATATTCTTATTTCCTTTTTCTCCAATATAAGGAGGATTGCCAATAACAATGCTAAATTTATCGATATTATACATTATTTTTGAATCAAAAAACTCTGCTGGCTTATTTGATTCAAAAGGATTCCATGTTTTAAGTTGTTGTATTTTCCTATGACTGTTACTATCATTTAATTCTTTATCATAGGCTTCACTGAATTCTTGCTTTAGTTTTAATTTTTCTTTGATATCGTGAGAATCAAAGAATTTATCTCTTAAATTGTTTAGAGTGATCTCATAGTCGTGATCATCAAACATACTCATTTGATAAGTTGTTTCTAACGGAATCAAACTATTTGCGCAAACAAAATTGAAATCCAAATTTGGTAAGGGTTCTATTGTTGACTTAGAATCTATGATTAGACTTAACCACGATCGTAATCTGGATATTTCAACAGCCATAGGCTCTATGTCGGAACCATAAAGAGAATGTTTAATTATCGCAAGTTTCGTTTGATAGGTGTCAATTTTTTCATTAGCTTTTGTTAACCTAAAACTTCCAATTTTATTATCGTATACCGCACTAAGTCTTTCTAGAGTCTTAACAATTAATTGCAACATTCCTATTGGAAAAGCACCAGAGCCACACGCAGGATCTAGTATTTTCACTTTATTTATTGCTTCAATTATTTCTTTCTTAACACTTTCGGATCTCATTCCCCATAAATCAGAAGATCCAGTACTTCTTTGCTCTAGATATTCAGAATCGTTCATTTCTATTAGTCTTTCAATACCATAGTTATCTTTTGAATTGTTATTGTACTTAACTAGATATTGTTTTAAGGATGCCTTGCACATAAAGTCTACAATCTCTCTAGGTGTGTAGAATGCGCCTTTATTCTTCTTTTCATTAGCTGCACTTGAAGTTTCGGGTAGTATTGAAGCCAGTAAGTTTTCAAATACTCTACCAAGCATTTCAGGGTCTATTGCTATTTGTTCATACTGAGGTGTTGATTCATCTGTCGTAAAGTTGAATTCATTCAAATGTTTATATAAAGAATCAAACCATCCTTTTGGAAAGTCAAAATTATAGTTAACTAAATCGTCTTTATGTGCTTCGAAAAGACCCCCGTTTAAATATGGTGTTTTTTTATCTTGAGATTTTCTATCTTTTATAGGTAGATTTAAAGTCTCAAAAAAAAGAATTTTGAGTTTTTGATTATAATAATCTGTTGAATCCAAATCATGTATATCAAAATAGTCTTGTGATTCATCAATAATACTTCGTTTTCTCAAAAACCATATGAACAAAATTCTACCGATTAATCTATTAGCAAAATTCTGTAAACTCTTTTTGCCTATGTCTTCAACAGATAGAAGGTTAGTTCTCTTCTCTAAATGTTGACAAAGTTGTTCAAAATGATCAGAAATTCCGATATAAAACTTCTTATTAACTTCCTTAAGCTCAAGTGCTTCCCAAAGTTTTCTGTGAATTGTTCTTTGAGGTTCATATTCTGGTTTCAAACCTGTTTTGGGATCAATTCCATCGAACAAAAAACATCCTTTTATACTATTAAGGATTTCTATTTGTGTGTTACTTAATCTTTCATTTAGTTCTACTACTCTTAAGTTTCCTTTGTCAGAGACAGCAATAAGTAGTGAATTCCCTTCATTATTGAGGAAAAAATCAACGCCAACTTTGTAGTTTGGAAGCATTGTTAGTTCAGAATCTTCCCAGTTTGGGTTTATCATAACCGATGCTGAAATTCTAGCTTTTGATGATGAATCGTTTAACCAAAAAAAATTACTTTCAAACACTTCTTCATTATCCTTAAATAGCGACAATGCAGTTCGTGCACCTTTTAGATACGGATGCTTTACGTACCAAGTCTCCATTTTTTGATTCTTGAATTTTGAGTTTGAGAAAGCTTTATCAAGAGCAGTTTCACCATAAAAGAGCTTTCTTTGATTTGCACCTAATATTAAGAGTATCTCGTTTGCCAACTCTATTGAAGTGTAAAGAATTTCTTCTTTGACGTTGTTCATATAAAGTCTTTTTAGGAGTTCATTTATTTTTTCATATTTAATATCATTTCCTGCTTGCATAGAATAATACACCTTCCACTTCTTCTATCTGTCGCTCTTCACCTAAGTCTTTATTAATCACATTGAACAACTTAGTAAACCTATTTATTGTTGCCACATTAGGACTACCGATGTTTTTAACTTCACTATTCACATCACGTAATATTTTTTCTAATTCACTCTTTTGCTTGGTATCTTTGATATTCTTTTCAATTATTCCACGTAAGTCTATGCCTGGTGAATAGTAATTTCTGAGTACCGTAAGTGCTTCTAACATTTTGGGCTTTAAACTGTAAAGTTCAGAAGGATTTTCTGCTTGTCTTCGAGCTTCTGCTTTAGCTCTTGAATTAATTTTCACTCTATTAAAAGTAATTCTGTCTTTTTCGACTTTATTATCTCTTTCAGCAGTTTTTATTACATCGAGAGCTTCAGCTAACTCAATGTATGATGCAATATATCCATCTTTACAGTTAACTTCAATAAAATAATTATCTTCAATTCTATTAGAACCATTAGCTGTACTACCAAAAGTTTTCATTAATGCTAAGGCATACTGAACCTTACTTTGAGTTGTTGGGAGGTAATTCCATTTACCAACCGGAATAGATTTAACTCTTTCAATCTCATCTTGATTATTTGTGTTTTTACCTAAGAATTTTCTGAGTTCGAGAATATGTTCATCAGTGTGTGCTAACAAATCATCATCTGCTTCTGGCAATACACCAGTATCATAATACTTTTCAATGAATTCAATTGGGTTAACATCACTTGCGTCTAAAACACCTTGATCTAGACCTATCGTGTTCTTAATTGTATTGATTTTAGTTTCTAATCTATTTACAAGTTTTAAGTATAGCTCAAGTTCTGCATCGGGTTTCATATTTCCAATTAATACATCATCAAACAGGGAGCCAAGTCGATTAATACGTCCGTTTCTTTGAATCATTCGAACAGGGTTCCAATGTAAATCAAAATTGACTAAAATACCTGCATCTTGTAAGTTTTGCCCTTCAGACAACACGTCTGTAGCAAATAGATAGTCAATCTCTATCTCTTCAGCGGATAGTTTGTATTTCTTAGATCTTGGTGAAAATCTTCTTACTGTTTGTTCGATTTTATTTGAATTGCCAGTGACAAAAGCAGACTTTTCCTTAAAATCTGGTATATCCTTTTCTAATAAGTAATAGAGATTCTTTTCTAGATACTCTATTGTGTCAGCAAAAAACGAAAATACAAGAACTTTTCTTCCATATTTATTACTTGTTATTTGTTCCTTTATCATATTTGCTAAAGCATGCATTTTGGTATTATGTTTTGGTTTAGCTAATTCACTTAAAACATCCTTGAGCAAATCAAGGATCGCCTTGTCACGTGATAAATCTTTCTTGATTTGATCTATATTATAAATTTTAGGATCAGCTATTATTTTTTCAACACCTTTTTTTGAAGACGATGAATCAGTACTTATATCATTTATCTCTGCTTCTTTAGTTCTTAAGTATTCATCATAATCTCTAAATGCTTTTTCGATATCTTCGCCATCGTTATAATCGTTTTCTAATAATGATGCATCACCCAGTGAGACAATAAAACCTAATTTGAGGTATTTTTCAAATAAATCGATACGTTTTCTATAATTCTCAACACTAATCAATAGAGCGTAAATCGATGACTCTAATCTCTTAAGCCATGTGACTTGTAAAATGTTGTGTACTGTCAATTGTATGCCTAACTTGAAATTGCTAGAAAACGAGCGAATTTCTTCTATGGTTTTACCATAGTATTTATGCTTATATACTTCTGGTCTGTATGGAGTAAACCCAAGAGTAAAAATGACTTTTAATATTGTTCCCACGAGGTCATCAACTTGATCATCAATGGTAATTTCACCTTTGCTAGCTAATTCTTCATAAGGAATGTTAAACCGATTGGCACTTAACTTTAAATCATTAATGCCTTCTTTTAGAAAGTCCAAGGGATGCATAGACTGCTGTGTAAACTCTGATAGTATAGATAGATTTAATTTTCTAGGATTAATTGATTCAAACGTTGTATTTAAATGAGAATCGATTTCCTTAATTGAATAATCAAGAGATTCTTCGTTATATTTGTAATTAATCGATTTTACGACAGATTTTGGAAATTTTTTGGTTTTCCCTGACTTGTCAATCATGCTGCCTTCTGCCTCAACACCTTGGCGTGTTGATCTGACTAAATAATATCTAAGACCTGAATGAATCGTTGGTTTAATGGATTCATAATCGAACTTAGTACCATTTTTTGCGTATATTTTAAGTGCTGATTGAATTCTTTTTAATGCTTCAAAAAAATCTACCATCTCAATTTGATTACTTCCAGGTCTTGTATATGGGACATTGACTGATGTTAACTTCCCTTTTGAGGCCAACTGAATTTGATTTGCTATATCGAGTAAAGTGTTATTTATTGGGGTTGCTGTTAGCAATAGAATATGTGCTTCTGGATGTTGTTGCAATAAGTCTAAAATGGCATCATGTCTAGTGCCTGAATTTGATCTTAAATTGTGTGCTTCATCGATAACAAACAAATCTATTTGCTTAGTTCTACGCCATTCCTTATCATAATACTCTTTAATATTTTGAATTGCATTAATATCTTGTTGGGATACAATGTTGAATGCTCCTTCACGATATTCAAGACCCAATACACTAGATAAATCATCAATCCACTGTTGTTTAAGTGCTGCTGGCGCTATGATTTGTACATTAGTTTTGCCAAAATCGATATAGTGTTTTACTACTGCACCGCCAGTGATTGTCTTACCAAGACCAACCGAATCCGAGAGTATTGCTACACCCATTTTTTCAAGTTTGTTTATTAATATTCCTGCATTTCTATTTTGAAAAGCATATAGGACATCTTGCAAATCATCTGTTAATTCTTTAGGAGGTAAAAGTTCATCTGGAAATACCTCCATCAAAGTCTTAATGTATACGTCATAAGGTCCGAAAGTTTTATCTCCAACTGGTGACTTTTCAAGTAATTCTTTAAACTCACCAGTCCATTCTAAAACATCGGGATCATCCCAAAGCTCATTAAACCAACTAAGATGGGTATGAGGCATTTTATCATTCTTTGGTTCATAAACAACCATTGGTGGTTGATCTTCTAGTGAATTCAGTTCTGCGCTTGATGTAAGTCCTGCTCCTGTAAAATTGCTAGAACCAATAATACCTATAGCATTTTCGTCATTAATGTCACCAAAAATATACGCTTTTGCATGTAATCTTGGTTTTCTCATTATTTTAACTTTTAAAGTACCATTATCAATTAGTTTTACTAATTTTATGGCAGTATCACGAATTAGATCTACATTATCCTTTTTGGAGTCTAGTTCTAAATCGTGTTGTATTTCTGTTTCTGGAAAGTCTTCATTATATAAATCCAAGTCATTTATATTCTTTATTTTCGAATTTTTTGTAAATGGTTCTTGACCAATTAATAATCTCACGCTTTCATATGAAGAAAGCGAATCAATTAATTTTGATGTTCCGTCTAAATCCCAATAACCTGTAGCAATGCTTAAATGTTTATGTTCATTTACATTTTTATTTAATATTTCCGCAAGACTAACTCGTTTATTATCAATTAATTTTGGATTGCGCATTTGGTGTACCCCCTATTGGTTTTATACCTTTAATCTTATATTACATGTATTAATATTATTTTCCTTTATAAAGGAAATAGACTTACATTTATTTTATCACATAGCAGTTTAAATAATAAGAGGATTTTAGCATATACAGGATTATCTAGCATATAGGTTCCAATTTACCACGTCTACCACGCATACCACGCCAAAAATTAGAGTCACACCTAAAATTTATATAGACATAAGTTGGAATTTTACTCTAACTTTCAAAATCTTGTATATCATTCCTTGATTGCATTTAAAAACCCTTTATTTGTAGATAAGTTTTTAGCTCAAACATAGTTTTCATATTATCTAAATCAGATTATCGTTTTTTCGACCATTCATTATAAATAATTAATTGCGCCGATGGCTCAACAAAGACAAAAAAAGCCTATCACTTGTTGTGATAGACTTATTCGGCTAGTTATGGTGCCCCGTAGCGGAAACTTGCCCGTAAAAGTCCTATGAAGTCCTATATATTTTTGACCTCATATACATATTCAACTTGCTGCATAGATCCACTTAGTGTGGGTATTAAAACAAGTGTTTCTTTATTTTTTCTAAATGAACTTTGGTCTAGTATGGTCTGCACAAACTGATCGTATTCAAACACATTAAGTACTAAACTATGAAGATTAAATTTAAGTAGCAATTGATTTTTGATTTGTTCTAGTGATTGGATTGCTTCATTTAAAGTTATAATTAAATGGTTATAAACTTCATAACTAAGTATGCCAACCTGATTGATAATCGTATATCCAATTAAGCCAACAGGAATATCTTTATTTTTAATCATTAAAACATCAGAATTTATAGTTTTTGCATGTGATATATACTCATAGACTATATCTATCTCATTTTCTACAGATTGTGCTCTTCTAAAGGGTGATATCAAGAACCACTCGTGAATTTGCTTTGCGTCTTCTAACGAAATAGATTTTAGCAAAAGGTGATCTGCTGTAATTAGTGTAGGATAATCCATCATCTGATTTGCTAATAAGTAATGAATCAGATCTTCATTGTTTGTCTCTGTGAATAAACTGCCATCTAAATCAGTATACACATCTGTTGCCATGCCATTTGCAAGTTCTACAATAGACTCTCCATAAAACTCAGGGTGTGGTAAGTGCTTCTTAATAATACTTCTTGGTACAATTATTTTACTAGTGTTCATCAACTAGTCCTCCTGGCTTTTAGCCAATATTGTGCAGCTTTTGCTGCTTACCCTTTGTACCTAAGTATTATATTGAAAAAATAAAAACACTCTTCTTATGGTTGTTTTAAAGCAAACTGCTTACCCATAATTATAAAGAATGTTTATTATAAGATTATTTTACTATAAACACATTCAGATATCAAGTATAGAAAGTTACTATCGTATTATTGGGCAATCTTTTGAAATTCGTTCATAGTGTTCAGCTTTAGCATATTTTCCATCATACTGAATTGCTATTCGCATTGTCTTTTTGTAAATTCCGACAAACTGATATCCAAACCTTCCTAGTGGATCATTCGATTGAGCGAAAACAATGCGTAAAGGTTCATTTGATGATACTATTTCAATATAATCGTGGGAGACAACTTCTACTTGATTTTCATTAAACTCAACGATAGATCCATCGTTATTTAATCGATTATTCCAACCATGGGAAACAGCATGCAATAAGCCATCGTTCTCTATTGCCAATTTAGGAAACCAAACTTTATGGTTTTTAAATCTTTCATCGCTGTAGAATGTATTAGGTGTAAAATATGATCTTCTTCTTCCGCCTGATGTTTCTTTATATTTACAATTAAAAATAAGATTACATGTGTTTGCCATTGATGGGAAAATTATATCATCATTTATTGTTAACTCTTTTATGGATCGAACATATTCCCCTTTATCTATAATCCATAAATTTAAATTTTTATTGTTCAACTTTTCTTTGATTGATTGTACAGTGTTATTTATCTGCTCTTGTATTTCTTCAAAAGTCTTGTCATAAACTTGCACTCTATATTCAATATAAGAATCATTTGGATTTACTATGATTTTATTAATTGAATGCCAAATTGCTTCCTGTCTATCCAGATCATATTCCTTTGTTTTTGAATGGTGAGCCTCATCCACCTCTATTCCAATATTTAGTTGTGGAAAATACAAGTCAATAAAATAGTGCTGATTTTCTCTATTGTTATACACATATTGCTGAGTCACTGGCTTTAAATCTTCACATGAAATCCTATTCCATATTGCATTTATGACGAAATTTTCATAATCTTTTCGTTTAGTTCTTGATAATGTTTTTATAATATATTCTGTTTTTTTGTCTTTATACTCCAATTTATTGTCCATATATTCTGTTTTTTTGTCCATATGCATTCCTCTCATTTTAATCATCTGTGAAACTAAGAAGGTTTCTATGATTATCTTGATCTATTTTCATGTAAAAATTATTCGTAGCGCAGTTTAGACATATTTTACCACTTTTAGCACGTATACCACAACAAAAATTAAAGTAATACCGAAAACTTATCCGCACATAAATTGCTGTTTTTCTTGTTATTCTCGAACTTGTTATGAGTATTCTTTCTTGTGCAACGATTCTGCTTATCTGCATATAAGTTTTTACAAAACAGGAGTGTAGACCCTAAAAGGCTAAAAAGATATCAAATATGCAAAAATAAATAGTGCAAAAATCAGCTGAAAAGGCTTCAGCTTTAGCATGAAAGATAATCGACTTCTCAACCTTACAAAGACAAAAAAAGTCATTCTCATTGATGAGAATGACTACTCGGCTAAAGGATGGCCGGAAGTTTGTATATACATTTATTAGCATACTTCCATTTATTCAGACATCTTGTTTAATCAAAAATCTACAAAATATCATTTTTACGAAATTTCAATCCTTCATTCTTCAGTTCTCCAGTTGTAACAGTTTTTATGCTAAAGTTTGATTTATCAAATATGAAGTTGAATTGCATATGATTGATGTGTATAGATACAGTATCTAGAACACCCATTTTGGCGATTTCATCTACATTAATCAGCATTTTATCGATAGAATGTTCATACAGAATTTCCAAATGTCTTAACATTGTCATAAGGGGAATAACTTGAATAATATCGTTGATTTCATATAGGTTAAACCTTTCATCTATTATGCAACTCAGATTTTGTATTTTTTTTAATTGTTGATGGTTTAATGGCTCATTTAAAGGTACATTCAACTTACTTTTTAAAACTATCTCTAAGTTAGGATTTTTAAACCTAGTTAACTTTATAGCATTAAAGTCATACACAAACCTACCATGATTATCAAATGTATAACGCTGTAGGTGATTTATTCCAAATGAAGTTTCAAAAAAAGGTTTTATGTCATACATACGCTTCTCTTCGTCTGTTACAATCGTGACACTAACGATGTCGTTAAATGATTCAAAAATGGCTGGTTCTGCTTGGAGATTGTGCTTTGTAAGTAGTTCAATCTGATCGATATAGGATTGATTGGAAATTATAAATTGTTCGATTTCAAGATTGTTAATCCGCAGTTTTATAATATCATTATTATGTATGATTGAAGAGACACCGTATTCGCTGTAAAGTTCAAGTTGTTCAAAATTTCCATTCAATGCTGATTTTTTAGGGATATAAGCATCATTTATGTACTTTATTAGCTTAGGTTGATCTCTTCTATAAGCATCGAGCACTTTAAGTATCCATGGAATTTCGTCATTAAAGACTTTCAAATACCAGTCTAAAATTTCTATTTTGTTCTTTATGAATAGCCATTCTACCAGTGGAAGCTCCTGAACAAAAGTATCAATTTTGCTGTATAGTTTAATAAATTGCTCATCGATGCTTCTTTCATTAATTAGAGATTCAATAACTGCCAAATTGGTATAAGATACATCACAATATTCATCTAAGCATATCAATAATTCTTTCATTAATAAATGTTTGTTTTGAATTGAATAATCTTTCTGACCAATCATTTGAAAAATAGGAATGATGTCTATGTTTAAAGTCTCGTAAGATTTTTCTTGATGTTCCTTAAAAAATCTTTTAAACTCATGGATTTGATAGTTTATAATAAGGTATTTAAGTTGATCAACAAAGTTCTTGCCCTCACATATTAAATTCATAATCTTTCCTCCTTGTGATAGCCACTATTTATTAGCAATTCAGTAGTCATGCCATTTTCTTTGTATCTTTGATGAATGGCTAACGATTCAAAATGTGTTGATTCAATGTGGTGGATGTGGATGATGAATCCTTCAATGTAAACATACTTAATCGTTGGTATATTCGAGATATCTCTCAAATCCAATTGAACCGCATCTAATCCATTATGAATGATTTTAATTCTCTTTAAGTTGGTGAGATATTTTAAATCATTTAAAAACATTTTAATGGTATACTGCTCATTAAGATCATCAAAAACAAATGCTAGATGATCTATCTTATTAATATGTTCAAAGGTTAAAATCTCATTTAAACCAAGACCATGATTTTGCTTTTGAATGGCTTCAAAAATCGGATGGAACTGGTTTCTTTGTCTTAATGCATATAAATCATAAGAAAATGTAATATTCCCATCTACTTTTTGTGTTCTTTGAAGTGGATGCATACCTAATTCCGAATCGTAAACAGGCTTTATTTTCAACAATATATCATCAAACATGATTTGACATACATTATGCAAAACGACTTCCATATCATCACTTAAAAGTTCTTTAGGGAAAGTAATCGAGAGTTGGTGAATCCATGGGCTATCTAATGATAGATTTTCCAACGCTTGATGATTTATAGTGACTTTTCTAATCTTTATGTAATCCAAAATCACTTCTTGGAAGTTCCCAATCAATTTTAATGTTTTAATTCTTTTTGGTAATTCAAAAATTTGATCTTGTTTTTTTCCGTGAAGATATGTGATCAGATTTTTATTTTCCCCTTTCATCGATAAAACACGGATTAAGTAAGGTATCTCATTGGCGTCCGATTCAAGCAACCAGTCTAAATATTCATGATCGTGCTGGTTATGTAAGTACTCCACCAACATGATACCATCCAAATATGTATCCAACTTCCCATAGGTCTGAATCAAATACTGATCCATTTCTCTTTTGAATTTTATCGATTGATTTATAGCTAGAGCAGTATATGTCTTATCTATACCACCGTATATTAAAACTAGTTTTTCCAAAACATGTTTACGCATATTGATTTCCATGGGTATTCGACCTAGTTGTTTAAATATTTGTGCTGCGTATCTATAACCATAATTGAACTTCTTTTCAATGAGTGCATCTAAGTAATCAAGTAATTGTTCTGTTTTAATCGCTTTGAGCAAGGTTAATACATTGTCTTCAAATTCCATTTGCAATTTATGATCAAAAATAAAAAATTGTTCCAATGACATTTGTTGATTATTAGCATGATTTATATTCATGTATACCTCCTATAAATTTCTTTCAAAAAGCCGCTTATCATACATCAATCTCTCCTTACACTACTATTATATAGGTATATAAAAATCAATAAAATACGCAAATTTAGGTGTCTTTTTGACCACTAATATATAATATATAATGCGTTATACTAGATTTATACTTATTATTTTTGACCACTTTTTATGGTATAATATTAGATGAAATGAGGTGAGGTTTTTGGATGAAAAAATAAAAGTAAACATCACAAAAGACATGCACAATAAGTTACTAAGGGATATGGAAAATTTTGAGTTTTTTAAGAGAACTGGTGAGTTAAATCCCAACCAATTTTATACAACGCTAATTTATAATTTCTATGAGACATTCTTGGAGGAAGAAAACAAGATCAAACATATACTTAATTTATACTTAAGTGAGATTACTGACAATTCTAAGAAGATTCAAAAAGAAATATCAAATATCTCAGCTGATTTGTTAAAGTTAACTTATGAATCTCATAGCGGTTCACTTCTTGTTAGTCTTTCTATCAAACCAACAGCTTCTACCAAGACAGCATTTAATTATATAGATACCTATGTATTAAAAGAGCACACGATATCATCATTCTATAGACTTCTTTTTAGTTCATACTTAAATAAAACAACACAGGAAAAGGAACGTATATTATTCAAATCATCTTTCGACGTGATATCAAAGGCTTTAGACGAAAAAAAGGTTGTCTTTTTTGAGACAACGAATGGGGGTATGTTTGAAATATCTCCATATAAATGGGCAGTTTCAAACGAGCATGGCTTTAATTTTCTTTTGGGACAAAATCATTCTGGTCATCCGTACAGTTTTAGGCTTTGCAGAATAAAAAGGGTAAGTAAATTGAATCAATCGCTAAGTATCAAACCTGCAATCAAATCAATATTGGATAAGATGGCGAGCAAAGGCCCACAATACATCATAAAAGATATAGAACAAGAACCCGCAATTATAGAATTGACTAAAGATGGCATTGAAATGTTTAGAACAAGTTATGTCAACAGACCCAAACCTTATTCTATTGATGGCAATCAATACATATTTGATTGCAGTTATGCTCAGCTGCATCAATATTTTAGAAGATTTGGTCACCATGCTAATATCATATCTCCAAAATCACTTAGAGATCAAATGTTTAATTTTTATGCCAGTGCATATAATCACTATCATCTCATAACTGACAAACATCAATAGACCTTAACAATAAATGTTATATTCTTAACATCAGCTTCGTCAACATAAATATGTATTTCGTTAAATAAGTTATCCATCGGAGACATTCTGATGGATTTTTTATTTTTATAGTCAACTTTAAATATGAATCTATGATCAGGCAATAACGCATGTTTGCACGGCATTAAGCATTCGTTCCAAATAGAAGCATATTTCCCATCAAATGATTGATATCTAGTTAATAATTCATCAATTTCTTCCTTTGAAAGATTGAGCGATTTATGTAAGGCTGAAGTAAACCCATCAAGCATGGGCTTTACTTTGTTGACAATTGAGTAACTATTTTTATCTTTCACTTTTACAGTAATCATCATTTTAAAATGTCTATCTTCAAGCATCTCAGTGTTTTGATACTGAAAATCATTTATCAAAACTTTTCTTAAAGCAAAAAAATAGTCAAAGCGATTTTTTGAATCTGCCATCTCAAATGTATATTCACACAAGGGCTCTTCCATTAATTTCAGCTTATCCATCATTTCATATGTATATAGAACGTTTGAATTTTCAGGTTGATTATCAACATGTTTAAAAACGATCCCATTTTTAGAATGTAATTTAAACTCTTTCGTCCCGAAATTGTACATTAACAGGTTTTCAATATCTGCGTTAATAAACTTAAATTTTGTTTTTAAAGTGCAACAAAGAACTGAATCATGCTCAATTGCAAGTTTAGCTATACCCGCTCTTAACTCATTAATGATATCTGGAGTCTTGTTTTCGAATGGTATAACATGATCAGATTGTAGTTCAAATATTTTCATTTAAAAAATTCCTCAAATTCTATTCGATTTCATTAATAGTTTATTAAAAGTGTTGTTAATAGATCGCCATACCCAACAACCATTCCGATATTATCTCTTGTCATATTTTCTTTTGGACTATATGAGCCGAGATATCTTCCGATTGAGTCATAGAGTTCTTTTTTGCCATCCAGTTTGATTTCAATCGTTCCTAAAACACGCCCAATATTGTCTTTTAAACTTAGCTTATGCATAAGTTATCCACCCCATTCTAGATTAAAATTTTGTATTTTTTTATAATGAAGTCTAGTTTTTTTAGACATTTAAATATCATAATACAATACCCAACTTGAGAACAACAAAATAATGATGAATGTTTTGTACATTAATAATTTCATTTTAGCATATAATTGCTGTTTATAATCGAAAACTACTTTATCAAAAACTTATATGCGCATAAGTTGATGTTTTTTATTCTTTTCGCAAACTTGCTATAAGTTTTCAATATTGTGCAACGATTTTGTTTATCTGCACATAAGTTTTATGAAAACAGGAGTGTAGACCCTAAATTGCAAAAAAGATAACAAAAATGTGAAAATGGAAAGTGCAAATATCAACTAGAATGACTTCAATTTTAGCATGAAAGATTATCGACTTATCAGCCTAACAAAGACAAAAAAAGCCATTCTCTTATTTGAGAATGACTATTCGGCTAGTTATGGTGACCCGTACGGGATTCGAAC